>CACYDX010000298.1 GCA_902773255.1 Oscillospiraceae bacterium | reverse complement strand
TTCCGATGATTCTCTGTCAGGTGATGCTGAAGTATCTGCATCCGGTTTTTTATCGGCAGCTTCCGCAATTACAGGTCTTTCCTGAAGGTCCAGTGTACTGCCGTCTGAAAAAACTGCTTTTTCCAGATCTGTCTTGAATGACGCGGTGATAAACGGAAGCAATATATCTTTCAGTTCAAGAGTTTCGTCGCTGAACGGACCACTGCGAACGTACTCATTTTCGAAGTCGATATCATTGCCGTCTTTGTCAAGAGGCTGGAGACGGAACTGCAGAGACTTGATCTCCTTTCCGGATATGTTCTTTACATTCAGGCAGGCTTTCTTGCTGTCAGATGAACTGTCCTTGTAAAGATATCCGCCTGAGATAAAAACGGCGGTATCTTTATCTGCAATGATATCAGGCAGTGTAAATAAAGGCGTGTGGGTTTCAGACATGGATTTGATGCTCCTTAAAAAACATAATATTATTATATTATAATAATAAAATCACTTTATTACAACATTATCTGCACCGAGCAGTTCCGTCAGTTCTGTGATGAGGGCAGAATGGAGCAGACATTTCGCACCTATGCGCTTTTTCTCCTTTTCACACCAGATCACAAGCTTTCCGGTTCCGGGAAACATCGTAAGCAGCAGTTCTATCCTGTGCATTATGCTGTCTCCGACGGAACTGACGCGGACATACAGAGTCCTGTTTGCCGGATCCTCCGGAGGATCACTGCGGTCCGGATCGGTTCCGGCGGCATTTTCGCGGGCTGGCGAAGGAGAGTAAGGTGTCTGGTCCGATCTTATGGCGACTCCTTCAGAGGTTTTCCTGGGTCCGGGATCGATATAACTGTCGATCGGGGCGAGATCCTCCACTGTTATCTGAGGCTCCTTCTCATCTCTCACGGAGATCCGGCCGGATACCATAAGAGCGGCATTGTTTGCGATGTATCCTCCGCATGTATCGAGCACTTTCTGGAATACCACCAGTTCGATGCTTCCTGTATCATCTTCGAACTGGACATAGCACATCAGAGAATTGTTTCTGGTTGGCCTTGTTCTTGAGGAAGAGACGACCCCGGCTATCCTTATCCGCTGTCCGTCATAAAAACGGTGCTGGTCGTCGGAGGCAAAATCACTCAGAACCGCGCCAATAGGGACAGTTCCATATTTTTTTATTTTCTCCCGATATTCATCCATCGGATGTCCGGAGAAGTACAGCCCGGTGATCTCCTTCTCCATAGCCATCTTTTCCTGAGGGGTATAATCAGGGATATTCGGTATATCAACGGAAACGGAGACATCGCTCACATCTCCGAACAGATCCATCTGCCCGTCAATATTGGATTTTGCCTCTCTTGAAAGACCGTCGATTATTGCCGGGGCAGCATTGAGTATAGCTTTGCGGTTACATCCCAGACTGTCGAAAGCGCCGGCTTTTATCAGGTTTTCTACCGTTCGCTTGTTCATATCGGTTGAATACATTCTTTCACAGAAGTCTTCAAAGGAAACGAACGGACCGTGCGCGTTTCTCTCGTCAACAAGGGACCGTATCACATTGCGTCCTATGCCCTTGACGGCAACCAGACCGAAACGGATATCCCTGCCTGCGACAGTGAAATCAGGCCCGGATCCGTTTATATCCGGCGGCAGAAGGGATATGCCCATACTGCGGCATTCAGATATATACTCGGCGATCTTCACGCTGTTTTCAAGCACACTTGTAAGAAGTGCCGCCATATATTCCTGCGGATAGTGCTTTTTCATATACGCAGTGCGGTAGCAGACAACGGCATAGCTTACGGCATGCGCTTTATTGAAAGCATAGCTTGCGAAAGCGATTATCTCATCATATATGCTGTTTGCCGTGTCCTCGGGTATTCCGTTTGCGACCGCTCCGGGAATGGAGCGCGAGGGATCTCCGTACACAAAGGCCACACGTTCGGAGTCTATAACGGCGTGCTTTTTCTTAGAGATAGCTCTTCTTATCATGTCTGCCTGCCCGAGAGAAAAGCCTGCAAGCCGGCGGAAAATCTCAATGACCTGTTCCTGATATACGATACAGCCGTATGTCACTTCAAGAATAGGACGCAGAAGTTCATGCTTGTATGAGACCCGCTCGGGATGCTGAGAGCATTCCACGAACCTGGGAATTGAATCCATGGGACCGGGCCTGTACAGCGCTATGACAGCGCTTATATCTTCTATGCTTTTAGCCCTTATGCTGGTGCATACGCCTGTCATTCCTGTGCTTTCCAGCTGAAATACGCCGCTGGTATGTCCCTCGGCAAGCATTTCAAAGGTAGGTGCATCATCTTCGGGTATCTTCTCCACAGAAAACCCCGGGTTCTTTTCGCGCACGAGCTTTGCCGCATCCTCAAGGACCGTAAGGTTCCTTAAGCCGAGAAAGTCCATCTTCAGCAGACCGAGCTCTTCAAGCGTCGTCATAGGATACTGGCATACGACCGATTCATCGTTTTTAGCCAGCGGAACATATTCCATTACCGGATTCTCTGTTATCACTACTCCCGCCGCATGTGTGGAAGCATGTCTGGGCATACCCTCGAGGGCTTTGGAGACATCGATAAGGCGCTTTACCTTCTCATTGTTCTCATACATCTCTCTGAGCGGTTTTGATATCGTAAGGGCCTCGTCGAGGGTAATATTAAGCGCCATAGGCACCTGTTTTGCAACGGCATCGGTATCGGCATAGCTCATTGAGAGCACCCTGCCGACATCACGGATCGCACCGCGCGCTGCAAGAGTACCGAAAGTGACGATCTGGGCAACGTGATCACTGCCGTACAGGCGGTTCACATAGTCGATGACTTCGCCTCTGCGGTTTACGCAGAAATCCACGTCTATATCCGGCATGGAAACACGTTCAGGATTGAGGAAACGCTCAAAAAACAGGCTGTATTTCACCGGATCCACGTCTGTGATATGCAGGCAGTAAGATACAACACTGCCGGCTGCGCTTCCGCGCCCGGGACCGACGGGGATGCCGTTGTTTTTTGCATATGCAATGAAATCCGAGACTATGAGGAAATAGTCGACAAACCCCATTTTCCTGATCATTTCAAGTTCGTAGTCAAGCTGCTCATGAACTTCGGGCCTGTCAGGGAAACGCTCCGCAAAGCCTTTCTCGCAGAGACTGCGAAGATACTCAAAACTGTCTGTACAGCCGCCTGGCAGCTTGAAGCGGGGCAGATGATAATGCCCGAACTCAAAATTGAAATTGCATTTTTCGGCGATCCTCACTGTGTTGTCAGCAGCTTCAGAAAGCTCCGGGAAAAGCGCGCGCATTTCATCTTCTGTTTTCAGGTAGAATTCCTCGGTCTCAAATTTGAGGCGATAGGGGTCATCCACGGTCTTCTGCATCTGTATGCACATAAGAACATCCTGATAATATGCATCCTGCTTTTCCACATAATGTGCGTCATTTGTAAGCACAAGAGGGATCCCGGTATCATTGTGCAGGCGGACCAGTTCTGAAGCAGCCTGATCCTCTTCCGCAATACCATGCTTCTGGATCTCAAGGTAAAAACCATCCTCACCGAAAAGATCACGCAGCTTCAGAGCACGGTTCCTGGCGGCATCATAATCCCCGCGGATCAGCGCCTGCGGTATTTCTCCGGCAAGACACCCGGAAAGGCAGATCAGTCCTTCAGCATGCGAACTGAGAAGATCCCAGTCTATCCTGGGTTTGTTATAGAATCCCCGCGTGAAGGCTTCGCTTACAAGACGGGAGAGATTGCGGTATCCGGTCTCATCCCTGCACAGGAGTATAAGATGTGAATAATTGCTGTCGATACCATGATCCTTGGAATCCATGCTTCTGGGAGCAACGTAGACCTCGCAGCCTATAACGGGTTTTATACCTGCTGACCTGCATGCTTTATAAAAGGCAACGGCTCCGTACATTACACCATGGTCTGTGATCGCAAGCGCAGTCTGACCCATCTCGCGGACGCGCTGCGCAGCCTTGTCTATTCGGCAGGCTCCGTCGAGAAGAGAGTATTCGCTATGTACATGCAGGTGTACGAATGACATTGTTATTCCTCGTTATCAGTATATGCTTCTTCGTCGGCAAGCTCGCGGATCTTCTTAAGTCTGTGGGAAAGGCAGCTCTTCGATACTTTTGGGACTGAAAGAACGGCAAGATCGGCAAGGCTTGCCTCCGGATTGGTTATTCTGAGCAGCGCGGTTGTTTTCAGAGGTTCAGGAAGACTGTCCAGCCCGAATCTCGACGCATATCTGTGGATGGCATCGATCTGTTCCTGAGAGGCAAATACTATCTTGTCGGCATTTGCTGTGTCACAGTTTACACGCCGGGTTATGGTATTCCGCATCTCCTTCTCTACCTTGGCTGTCATGACTGTCATTGCGGCTGATGGAGCGCCGAGGGTGGTGAGAAGATCTGCTATGGCATCGGCCTGCTTGAAATAAAGGAGGCTGTTGTTATTTCTTTCGGATATTTTTGGCGAAAAGCCCATCTCCGAGAGAATAGAACAGGCTTCGCGGCATACGCTCCTGTGTGAGGTGGAAAACTCTATATGAAAAGATTTTTCAGGATCGTTCACAGTGCCGCCGGCCAGAAATGCCCCGCGTATGAAAGCAGGCCTGCTGTTTTCTTCCTCAAGGATGGCAAGATTTATATGATGCGAGATGCTGTGCCGGGATGAAATACCGAATCTGTCAAAAATAACTGCGATCTTTTCAGGCGCAGTTATGCGCAGATTGAATCTTCCTTTAGTTTCCGGAGCAGGAAGGATATCAAAAGTGATATGGAATGCCCGTTTGAAAGTGCCTGTCAGCCTTGATGCGAATTCGAGACTGGAAGTTGAAACACGTATCTCCGATGAACTGAATGTGCTGCAGAAGAGGAGAACTCCATAACATTCGGCAAGAGCACAGCTGTCGTTTTCGAGTCTGGTCCTGCACATTTCGGCTTTTGCTTCAGATGAGAATGACATGGTCAGATCACTTCTCCAGATCGCGGTTTATATTTTCCGATGTGTAACCACGGGCTTTCAGATGCTCGCTCAGAGCCCTGGCTATAGCCACCGAGCGATGGCGTCCGCCGGTACAGCCTACGGCTATCGTAAGGCTGAGCTTTCCTTCTTCGATATACATAGGTATAAGGAATTCTATCATGTCCTCCAGCTTCTCCATAAACTCCCTGGACTGCCTGTGTCCGAAAACATATTCCGCAACAGGAAGATCGAGGCCGGAAAGCGGTCTCAGATCATCAACATAGAAAGGATTTGGGAGAAAGCGTACATCAAAAACAAGATCTGCATCCATGGGGATGCCGTATTTATAACCAAAAGAGATCACAGGGATATTCAGTTCCCGCTTCTGGCCGCCCTCCGAAAAAAGTGCGAAAAGCCTGTTCTGGAGCATACCGAGAGTCAGGCCGGAAGTATTCACTATATGGTCTGCTTTATCGCGTACCGGTGTCAGCAGTTCGATCTCTTTCTTTACTGATTCTTCAATCGACAGACCGTCATCGGCAAGAGGGTGGGGACGTCTGCTTTCCTTATATCTGCGGATAATGGTGTTTTCATCCGCGTCCATATAGAGGATCCTGCAGTTGAGACCCGTTGCGCGAAGCTCATCCAGCGTTTTCAGAAGCTCGGAGAAATCCTTGTTTTCACGGACATCCGTAACCAGAGCGACTTTTTCGTATCTGCCGCCGGCAGCGATGCAGAATTCTGCAAATCTGCCCAGCAGTGCAACAGGCATATTGTCTACGCAGTAGTAATCGAGATCTTCAAGCACATCGGCTGCCCGGCTTTTACCGGCACCGGAAAGACCTGTTATTATCAAAAATTCCATACTGGTTTACTCCAATGGATCAGTTTCAGAGGCAGCAGGATTCCCGCTGATGATATGCAGCGGTGCATCAGGAGAATTGTCCGTCAGCTTATACTCGGGAGAAAGGATTATTATCTCGGGTACAAGCTCTATACCTTTCTGCTGCCATACGGTGTTTCTGACATGCATCATGAGATCGTACACATCATGTGAAGTGGCGGTTCCCGTGTTCACTACGAAACCTGCATGTTTATCTGAGACCATTGCTCCGCCGACCGAGTATCCTTTGAGACCGCATTCTTCTATCAGTTTTGCGGCAAAGTAGCCCTCAGGCCGTCTGAAAGCACTGCCTGCTGAGGGCAGGTCAAGGGGCTGCTTTTCACGGCGCTTTTCATTAAGTTCCTTCATTTTTGACGCAATGGCTTCTCTGTCCCCGCTTTCAAGCCGGAACACTGCGCTGACGATGGCGCAGCCGGCTATGGTCTGGAAAGCGCTTTTTCTGTATCCGAAGCCACAGTTTTCATTCAGGGTTTCATACAGTTTCTGTTGTGGGAGATAGTATGTTACAACGCTTTCAACGACGTCCTTCATCTCGCCGCCGTATGCTCCGGCATTCATCAGAACCCCGCCGCCCACCGTGCCGGGTATTCCAGAGGCGAATTCCAGACCGCTGAGGGAGTTCTGGCAGGCAAAACTTGAAAGCTTGGAAAGAGAGACGCCTGCCTCCGCATAAATCCCTCCGTCCGGGAGGAGAAACATGTTAGTCATGCGCTCGGTAGAAATTACGAAAAGCTCTTTAAGGCCTTCATCGGGAAAAAGTATGTTGGTGCAGTTGCCGACAACAAGGGGCATCAGTCTGTTCTTTTTTAAAACATGCGTGATGCGAGAAAAACTCGTGATATCCTCAGGCACGGCAAATGCTCTTACCGGGCCGCCGATCTTAAATGAGGAATGCTTTGCCATCGGCTCTTCTTCAAAAAGAGGAAGAGACGGCAGAGTCTCGCGGATTTCTTTGATTACGCTGTCAAAAACATCCATATCAGAATATGCCCCCATCGACCTCGGAATCTATTGCAGAAGCAAGAGCCTCGGCAGCATTGTAACCTGCTTTCTTCTGGCGGTTGTTCATTGCAGCTACTTCCAGGATCACTGCAAGGTTGCGTCCGGGGCGCACCGGTATAGTGAGAGACGGGAGCGAGATACCGAGTATCTCTTCATAATCCTGAACGATCCCGAGCCGGTCGTATGCCTTTCCGTCTTCCCAGGGCTCGAGATTGACTATCATCTCAACCATGGATGCGCCTTTTACGGCGCCCATGCCGTAAAGGTATCTCACGTTGATTATCCCTATTCCGCGCAGTTCCATATAATACCTTATGTTTTCGGGCGCACTGCCGAGCAGGGTATTGCTGTCTATCCTTCTTATCTCCACGGCATCGTCAGCTATGAGACGGTGACCGCGCTTTATAAGTTCAAGAGCCGTCTCGCTCTTACCTATTCCGCTGTCTCCGAGGATCAGCATGCCTTCGCCGTATACCTCGACGAGAACGCCGTGGGTCGTTATTCTCGGGGCAAGATATTTATGCAGGGATGTTATGACATTTGCCTGGAAATTTGAGGTATCCTCTCTGGTCACGAGAACGTTCCTGTCATATTTCTCAGCCATTTCAACGCATTCGGGAAGTATCTCCACCTCATGGCAAAGTATCAGGGCAGGAAAATCATACTTCATATACTCATCGAAAGCCGCAAGACGCTGTTCCGGCGTAAGTGTTTTAAGGTATGTCGTCTCGACTATGCCGAGTATCTGGAGCCTTTCGGGGTCGAAATAATCATAGAAACCGGTAAGCTGCAGAGCCGGACGGTTGACATCAGCAGTAGTGAGATATGTTTCTTCATATTTTGCAGACTTATGGACGAAATCAAGCTTGTTCTCATCAACTATCTTTTCGAGCTTTACTCTGTATTTTCTGTTATCCATAAATACCTCCAGATCAAACGGGCATATTCTTTCAATATTATATTAATCACTTTGAGTGTTTTTGGCAATGCTTTTCTGATAAGGCCGCTTTCCGGGACATTATCTGCAAAATTGCGATTTGATAAAATTTTTTCTTGCATTCGCCGGAACGTTCTGCTAATATATAAAAGCTGTTCTGCAAAGACAGTCAAACACAAGCAAGGAGGTGCTTCAACTTTATGGCAAAGTGTCAGTTTTGTGATAAGGATGTGGCTTTTGGGATAAAAGTCAGCCACTCTCACAGACGCTCGAACCGTACCTGGAAGCCGAATGTGAAGCGCGTCAAGGCCATTGTGGACGGAACA
>CACYDX010000297.1 GCA_902773255.1 Oscillospiraceae bacterium | reverse complement strand
GTGCTTTACATCAACTTTGAGATAGACCGCGCGAGCTGCCTGCACAGGATAGATGATATCTTCAGGGCTCTGAACATCAGGGCCGAACACAGGGGCGATCTTGTGACATGGAACCTCAGGGGCAACGCCGAACCGCTCGACAGGCTCGTGCCGAAACTCATCCGCAGGGTGAAGGGCAAGGGCTTCGCCGCGATAGTGGTGGACCCGATATACAAGGTGATCACCGGGGATGAGAACAACGCCAGCGAGATGGGCGCCTTCTGCAACCAGTTTGACAGGATATGCAGCGAGACGGGCTGCAGCGTGATCTACTGCCACCATCACAGCAAGGGCGCCCAGGGCGCGAAGAGGGCGATGGACAGGGCGAGCGGGAGCGGCGTGTTCGCAAGGGATCCTGATGCGCAGCTCGACATGATACAGCTGGAGCTGACGCCCGAGCAGCAGCTGAGGCTACAGGACGGGAACGCGACCGCCTGGCGTATGGAGAGCTCGCTGAGGGAGTTTGCAAACTTCAGGCCGGTGAACTTCTGGTTCGAGCATCCGCTGCACCGGGTGGATAAAAGCGGCGAGCTGGCGAAGGCCTCTGCCGAGGGGAGCCCCGGCGGAAAGGCGGCAGGCCCGGGAGGGAAAGGCCCGGCCGGCAGGCGCGAGCGGCTGGACGCCGCCTTCAGCGCCTGCGATCTGGACGGCTCCGGCAAAGTCAGCATCACGGAGCTGGCGGAATTCCTGCAGGTATCGAGGGATACCGTGAAAAAATATATCGCGGAAAATCCGGACGGATACCGCTGCGCGCAGAGGATGGCCGTGAGAAGGGAAGGAGGATGAGGGATT
The DNA here is from genome assembly GCA_902773255.1 of Oscillospiraceae bacterium. GTDB lineage: Bacteria > Bacillota > Clostridia > Oscillospirales > Oscillospiraceae > Limivicinus. Next base: position 3,033 of record CACYDX010000297.1, on the reverse strand, counting down.
GAACCTTAACAGATACTGCTCATCGAAGGCGCTTTGCCCCTATTATAAGTGCCACGACAGCCTCACCATATACTGCGAGGGCGAGAGCATATGCAGCATCTTGAAGCTGGATTACTACAGGCACAAGGACAGGAGACGGTATCATATGAAGAGATACTGCGAGGATGACTACGACTCCTGCAGGATATTCAATGCGCTCACGGAAACGTGATATACGGCGCTTCAGTAAAAAACGGTCTCAGCTCATCGCTGAGGCCGTTTTTTATTCGATCTCAAGTATGTCATCGTATGGGATGACGGTGCCGTCGGTGAGAGTAAGGCAGGCGCTCAGTTCATCCAGTTTTGAAGCGGTGCCGGTGAGGGTACGGTAGCTGCCGCCTGATTTACGGGAGTCCGGCACGAAATACGTGACAGTGACGGCGGGATCGCTGCCCAGCCGCCGGGCCAGATCGGACAGCGCTCTGCCGATCTCCAGCTTCTGTTCGCCGCTGAGCTCCCTTTTCGCTTCCGTGAGGCGGGCGGTCTCAACGATGGCGGCGTCATAGCCTGTGAGGGCGGCGAAGGGCGAAAACTGCGCGGCCCTGTCGATCATGGGCATACGCGGTCTCGTTTCGGAGACATGGTGCGGCAGGTCTATTATATCGTCATACTGATGAAGAGGATCCGTCACGCCTTGTGCCCTCCTATCTGCTGATTCCGGTCTCTGCCGGTGGCCTCCTCCTGATAGCTGGTGCCGTGGAGGATGGCGTTCTTGCCGTATTTGTTCTTTATGGAGAGCATGGCCTGCTGCAGGCGCTTTTCCTTTTCCAGCGCCTTCTCCTCAGCCTCACGGTCTTCCGCATCGTTATCCATCTGGGAGAAGAGATCCATCTGGACGGGATCATCCGCGCTGACAGAGGACGCGGGGACAACGCGGTTCGCCACCACGTACATCCTGCGGACGAGGAGATCTTTGTCCACTATCCTGTCATAAAGGCGGAGCATGGCGTCCATGATGAGCTTCGTGCTGGATGTCCGCCGGCCGATGTTCTCCGAGCCGTGCGCCTGCTTGGGGACCTTTCTGCCGTACCAGTCCGAGGTGACTTCGCCGGCGTAATCATCTGTGACGCTTGCGGTGTCGTAGCCCACGGTGAGGACCACCTGATCGGTGACGAGGCCCTTTTCAACGAGATCCATCACGAGGCCGTCCGTCATCTCGCGGACGATGGTGCGCGCCTTTGCGGCGGTATAGGGCGTCGCCAGCACCTGGCCGACGCTGATGCTGTTCGATTCGGGCCTGTAGGCCTTTATGTGCTTTATCTCGCAGGGCTCCCAGCCCCAGGCGTGGTCTATGAGCAGCTCCGCGTTCACGCCGAAGAGCCTGTAGAGCAGGTCCTCGCTCCAGGCCTGGCCCGGGCCGCCGAGGGAGCAGCGGGCCACATCGCCCATGGTGTGGATGTTGTATTCCGCCAGTTTCTTCGCATAGCCCCTGCCGACGCGCCAGAAATCCGTTATGGGCGTATGGGACCAGAGGTTGCGGCGGTAGGTCATCTCGTCGAGCTCGGCGATGCGCACGCCGTCCTTATCCGCGGGGATATGCTTTGCCCAGATGTCCATCGCCACCTTGCTCAGATAGAGGTTGGGACCGATGCCGGCAGTTGCCGTGATGCCGGTGGTGTGCAGCACGTCCCGGATCATGAGCATGGCGAAGTCGCGGGCCGAGATGCCGCGCGTTCTGATATAGGCCGTCGCGTCGATGAAGACCTCATCTATCGAGTAGACATGGATGTCCTCCGGGGCGACGTATTTGAGATAGACGTTATAGATGCGGGTGCTGTATTCGATATAGTAGGACATGCGGGGGACTGCAACTATATAGTCGAGCTCGAGGGAGGGATCGCGCGCAAGCTCCAGCGCGTCGGCAGACTTCCCGGTGAAGACATGGCCCGGTGCTTTTGAAAGGCGGCGGGCGTTGACCTGCTTCACCTGCTGCACCACCTCGAACAGCCTCGCGCGGCCGGGGATGCCGCAGGCCTTCAGAGACGGGGAAACGGCAAGGCAGATGGTCTTCTCCGTCCTGCTCTGATCGGCCACGACGAGATTGGCGGTGAGCGGATCGAGGCCGAGCTCGCGGCACTCGACAGAGGCATAAAAGCTCTTCAGGTCGATGGCGATATAGGTCTTTTCCGGCATCCGCTCTCACCTCCCTCGGCAGTGATTCTTTAAGTGAATTACAAAATTATCTTTCAGTTCTTCTGCTTCTCTGACAGGAGATACTTCCCTCTGCCGCCCTTCATCGGTTCTCCGAAGACGACGGCAAACGTGCTTCCCAGAATGAGAACGGCGTCTAGGCTGCAGACCGCCTCGCGCACCGCCTCTCTCAGCGGAAGGAGCTGTCCTTCAGCGGAAAAGGCAGGCGACAGCACGCAGCACATCTCATCATGCTGCTGCACAAAGCGTTCGAATTCCGGGCGCCTGTCCAGATCCTCGCCCTCCATGATGATGCAGGACGGATCCAGCAGATCCTCTGCCTGATGGCAGAATCTGCTGATCCCGTCGTATCTCTTTTCCGGTGTCGTCAGCTCATGTAGGAGCCGCTCACGACGGTTCTTCCGGATGAAAGCCTGCACAAAATGCTGCTCAAATGAATAGTCCATGTTTTCCCCGATGATCTATGACCGATCTGACTGTCTCTTCTGCAGCGACTTTCCGTATAAATATCTTCCGGTCAGAAATACGCAAAATCCGAAAACAGAGGACAGCAGCATAACTGTATATCCCGTTTTTGTTATTCTGCCTTCCTCGGTCCTTAAATCATTATTCTTCCCAAAGAATTTTATCATCATCCAGCCTCCGAATATCGATCTGTCAGTATCCCGGTAAACGGAAAGTTACAGCGCGCCCCTGGGACAGTTCTTAACGCACTCCATGCAGAGGATGCACTCCGTGCCGTTTTCCCGCTTTCTGGAATTGTCGGTAACATCCACATCCATCGGGCACACGCGCCTGCACTTTCCGCACGAGATGCATTTTTCCCTGTCGCACTTTACCCGC
>CACYDX010000296.1 GCA_902773255.1 Oscillospiraceae bacterium | reverse complement strand
GCTGATATGATAACTGAACTCAAACACCCGCTCTGTGCGGTGGCATACCCTGACGGGATATCATTCGGCGGAAGCCAGATGCGCTCCGCAGACAGCACCATGGAAAAATGCGGCTGCGGAATAGTTGCCGTGCAGGAAGTGCTGCTCTATCTTTCAAGATATCATGGCTGCCCCGGAAACGATCTTTTCGGAGAAATGTCCAATAAAGATATTGTCAGCGCAGAAGAGTATCACAAGGTCCTCGACCATCTCAGAGCAAGATATCTGCACCTGATACCCTCGTTCGGTATAAACGGCATATCTCTAGTTGCCGGGATGAACTCCGCTTTCAGGAGATACGGCTTTCCCTACAGAGGGCAGTGGAAGATCGCCTCAAAAAGCTTTTACCCCTGCATGGAGAAAATGCTCAAAAACGACATCCCCGTGATAATCTCCGTCGGGCCGAATTTCCCTGCAGTGTGGGGAAAGAGGACAGTCGCACTGAATCCCGAGAGAAATATCAAAGGGATCCCTGCACAGGGAATAAACGCGCACTATATGATAGCGACTGCGCTTGATGATAAATGCATACATGTCTCGTCCTGGGGCAGAAGATATCTCATCGACCGCAGAGAGTATGACGAATATGTCTGCAGGGTGAGCAGCTCGATCGTGAGCAATCTGGTTTATATAAAGAAAGTCTGATCCCGTAACAACCGGATCAGAACATGAAAACAGCCCGTCTCTTTCGAGACGGGCTGTTCGGGTTATGCTGTACAAAGTATTACTTATGGGGCATAGAATTCAACTTCAACTGCAACATCGCTGGCAGGCATTGTAAATGTTGAACCGGTTATAACAGTTCCATTTACCTTTATCCGAACCAGTTCACCAGCGTTACCCGGTGTTGCCTTGACAGTAACCTCAGCGTCCTCGTCAGCAGTTGCACTCTCACTGCCGCCGACAAGAATCTGCACTACACCATCGCCAACAACTGTTTTACTGATCTCAAAGCCTGTCATCAGCAGACGGAATTCCGGTACTACTATAACATCTGAAGCCGGCATCGTGAAACTGCCTTCGGTTGTTGTTATCGTAGCTATCAGATTATCATCGGAAACAGATCCTTTATAGACTTTTAATGATACGAATTTATATCCGTCCGTAGTAGATGCAAATGTCTTTACAGTATCGTTGGCATGTGCGCTTGTTACAGTCGTAGTACCAAGTTTGCAGGTTACACTTCCACCGACATTCGTCTGCGGAGTAATTGTGAAGCCTTGGATCTCAAATTCCGCTTCAACATCTACAGCCTCTCCCGGCATCTTAAACACCCAGGTACTTACCCAAGCTGAAGATGGGATAGCACTTCCGTCTTTTGTCTTCGTAACTGTCAGAGAGCCGGTCTTGAAACTGTATCCATCAGCACCGGTGCAGACAACTGTCACCTCAGTATCTTTCTTGGCCTTTTCTACAGGAGAACCGCCGGGATCAAGAACTTTGACCGTTCCGTTTGCTGTATTCTTGATATTGATCGCAAAGTACGCCGGGTCATTTGTAGAAACGATAGTGACTTTGGCATCAAAAGCAGGCATTACAAATGTGTTGCTTGCATTTACAGTGACTTCATGCTCTTCGCCTTTGGCATCCTTGTAAGTTACCTTGATTTCCTTGGCAACAAACCCTTCCTTCATTGTGGGTTTGACAACCACCTTATCATCAATTGCAACTCTGCAGGGTGCTGTAAGATTCTGTGAATTTACGGTGAAATCAACATGATCAACATCAGCATTTGCCACCAGAGTTATCTCAGGCTTGACTACTTCAAATTTTGCTGTGATAAACACTTCGAACATCGGCATTGTAAAGTTATTGCCGCTGATGGTGAATTCAACATCTTTATTATCATACTTATACGTGCCCTTGACGCTGCCTGCTTCATTCTTGAGCCTGACAACATCATTGACCGGCTTGATCTGCATATCAACAGTAACACCCTGTTTTGCGTCAGGAACTGTCAGCAGTGTTGCATTTGCCATAAATACCGCACTGCCCCATGTTGCATTAGGATCTACTGTAAAGTTGATCTTGTGTGCATCAGAAGTTTTAAAATACGGTATAACGGTGACATTGCTGGCCGGCATGGCAAATGAAGCATCAGATTCCAGATCACTGTATTTAATGTCTTTATAAACGGTGCCATTAGGCAGTTTAACTTCTATATGATCGATCTGATATCCGTTCGCAACGAGCTTCGGGACAAGAACTACTCTCTTGTTCTCCTCTGCCAGTGAGATAGAACCATTTTCAGCGGATCTGGGATGTGCCGTAACGGTGTTCTTTGTTTTATTGACCGATGCATCGGTCTTGATGGTTATTGAATACGTTTTCGACTTTATGCATTCAACTTTGACATCGACATACCTTTTTGCCAGCTCGATATTGTCATCAAAAGCGGGCATGGTAAACTTCTGACCGGATACCATGACATCCTCTTTAAACTCAGGCTGTTCTGTCTTGGCATTCCATACATAATAGGATATCAGGATCACATCGACCTTATAGGTACTGTCAGTAGGAATAACTGAAACAGTGACCGGCTTGCCTGAAGCAGCTTTGTTCTTAACACTGCCGTCAACTTTGAACTCATATGTGCAGTTCACTGCACCCTTGTTGTTCAGAGGATATTCATAGCCTGCGCTGGGTTTGAATGTGACTGTTACTTCCACATCATAACGCGGCATAGTGAACTTTCCATCCGTTACCGTGACTTCCTGTTCCTTACCCTTGTCATCCTTATAGGTGACCTTGATCTTCTCAAGCATATAATTGGCTACAGGCTTTGCCTTAACGGTTACCGCAGCCCCGCCGTATGTCTGAGTTGAAACGAGATTCTCGTCAACATAGAGCTCATAGCTGCCGTTTGATGAAGTATTGCACTTGATCGCATAATTTGTTGCCTTTGCAAACGTCACTTTGACAGTAACATGGAACTCAGGCACAACAAATGTGTTGTTCGTAACAGTTACTTTCTTTGAGGGATCTCCCGTCATATAAACGGATATCGCATTCTGTGCGTAACCCGAATCGCCCTTGCAGACGATAGTGACAGTCTTTCCGGCATTAGAAGAAGCGGCTTCAACACCGTCGACCTTCAGGATAAAGCTGCCGTGTTCAGCAGTTTCCTTGGTAAGATTGTAGACATTCCCGGAGGAAGGAGTGGGAGTGGGGGTCGGGGTGATTCCGCCGCCACCGCCGCCACCGCCGCCACCGCCGGCAACGGGAACGTAGAGTAAACCTCCAGCCTGGATGTAGTTGATGTTGTTGGTGTTGTTCAGGCCCTTAATGAGTGTCATATTGGCAGCAAGGTTGATGCCGTATGAAGCACAGATGGCATTTGCAGTCTCACCGGCCTGGATCTGATGCGCAACTACACTGTAGGTAGCTCCTGTCGGAGTATAAGTGGGGAGCATGATCGTGCGTCCGACAGGGATCCTGTTATAGTTGGTGATGCCGTTGATCCTTGTGATCAGGGCAGAATGCTGCGAGAAGTTGATTCCGTTTGCCGTGCAGACCGCACCGACGGTATCGCCCGCCTGCATAGTATGGGCAAGCAGATAGTAAGCAACAGATCCGGTTGCAGGCACCGTGACGCCGGTCGCGGTGGAAATGCCGGTTGCAGTTGCAACGCCAGTTCCGATAGCCGCTGTAGTGGTGTCAGCCATCTTGGCAGTTGCGCTTCCGGTATATACCGGGAAGGTGATCGTGGAACCCACGGTCGGGCTGGCAAGATTGTTGTTGATCTTGCTCAGCATGGCGTCTGTGGAGGAAATGCTGTACTTTGACAGAAGAGTATTGACATTATCTCCGCTGACGACCTTATGGGTTTTAAGTGTGTAGTAATCCGAGGCGGAGCCTGCGGATGTTGCGGGAAGCCAGATCACCTTGCCGACAGGCAGCTTGCTGTAGTCAGCAATGCTGTTTACCTTGGTGATCCAGGCCTGGTTCTTGTGGAAATCGATTTTCAGTGTGTTGCAGACCTTAAGGACCGTGTCACCGCTCTTGAGCGTGTAGGGAATAACATAACCGGTAACAGTGTCGCCGGAAATGTCGTTCTCCGCGGCCGCAGTGACGCTGAGGCCGGCCAGAAGCGCTGCCAGGATACCAACCATGAGCAGCACTGCCAAAATTCTCTTCTTCATATAAACCCTCCTACACGGCTCCCGCACGGAGCCGAAAAGAATACTGATTTGAGCGGCGTACTTCCAGTACGCAAAATGCGGAACGAAACCGATCCATCCCGCTTGTCTAAAGCCGGAAGATCCCGTCCTCATTTCCATAATTTCATTTTTACTGATATTATGTCACTCTGTGTCTGACATATTACAATAGAAATGACGAAATTGCAAGAGCAAATTTTCAAAAAAGTATAAAAAAATTTCAAAAAGATTACAAACCCAAATATCTTGTGTTGTCAGATACCTGCATCACAGTATTTAGTGAGTCGTGCCCTTACATTTCAGTTACAGTTAGAGTATAAGGGATTTGATAACGTAAATGTTAATAAAATATAAATGAGATAAGACTAATTTTTTAACAAAAAACCAAGAATTATGTAACCTCAAATCGTTATGCAGACAAGGCATTCAACTACCGCCAGAAATACCACAGGCAGAGCCGGTCTCCCGGTCTCCGCCTGCTCATTTCCGTTACAATTATTACTGTTTTAAAGTTTTATTCTCTGATCATATCCGCAAGCATTCCGGCAAGCCGGTAGCTGTCAAAGGGCCTCAGATGCTCGGAGTCTATATCGGAAAAATGTATGGTGCCGTCAAGATTCAGAAAGTCGCAATCCAGTTCTTCTGCCAGCTTCTCATAAAGTCCGGGAAGTGTCTTTGAGACTTCGAGGCTCTTGCTGTTCATTTCCTCGGCAAAGGGGCCTTTTTTGATGCTGTCTTCCAGATGCGGGGGACACACAAGTATTATCCTCGGCTCATAACCCTGTTTTTCAGTGAGCAGATCTCTTGCCGTTATCAAAAGCTTCTCCATGCCGTCAGCTATATCACCGGCCTCAAGATCGAGCTCTGCCGCGCAGTCGTTTGTGCCGAGCACCACGATCAGAGTGTCTATCGGATAGTGGCTCGCGAGCACCGGTTCCACAGAATAAAGCCCGCTTTTCCAAATAAAACCGCCTTTGGGAAACGCCGTTGTCCTGCCGTTAAGGCCCTCAGCGATCACCTTATACTCATCACCCAGAAACTGCTGCAGGATATTCGGGTAGCGGAAGTATGAAGGGTAACGGGCTTCCGTGCGTGGGTTATAGCCATAGGTATTCGAATCCCCGAAGCAGAGGACGGTGTGCCTTTTCAGAAAGGCGTCAAGCAGCCACCATGCCAGCGGCACCATCTCCCTTGTTTTCGGAAACCGAAGGAAGCTTTCATCAAGGTCATATAACCTGACTCTGTCGATATTGTCCGCATCCTTGAGACAGGCTGTATACAAAGCGCTTTTATCGAGCTTCTTTACATTATATATTAACGGGGCATCCTCTGCTTCACCATCCGGGATCGAGTGGGAATGGATGGCCGCCATGGCAGCTTCAGGCTCTGCAAACAGTGACCTGAGCTTCTCGCCATCCCTGATCTTTTCCGCAGATTTTCTGCCGTGCTCCAGATCATAGCGGTCATCAACACGGCCGATGTCGTGATATGAACAGCATAGCAGTATGTCCCTGGTATCGACCTCGCTCAGTTTTTCGTTCATTGCAATCATTGCGCCGAAAAACATGGTACGCTCAATATGTCCGATGCCGTGTGTAACAGACTGATAAAGCAATGAAAGATCAAGCTCTTCGTATGCTTTCATCAGCGCATCTCCATATTCGGATGCCATGAGCGCGGCGATCTCAGACCTTTCCTTCGCCCATTTTTCTATTCTTTTCGGGATAACAAGAGAGGTATCCACCATTAGTAATCTCCAATCAAATCCTGACTAAAAGGATTTTAACCCCGAATCAGACCCAATTCAAGAAAAATTATTGACAAGCATATGTTTCTCTGCTAAGATAGCTTCTGCTCGCAAGGGCGAGATGATCATCCGGGGGTATAGCTCAGCTGGGAGAGCGCTTGAATGGCATTCAAGAGGTCAGCGGTTCGATCCCGCTTATCTCCACCAAAACAAGAAGCAGCCGAAAGGTTGCTTTTTTGTTTTGGTGCGGGGTGCAGATTCCTCCAAAAAAGATGCTCATGTCACTGCTTTTTTTCTGTGTTTTTGCCCATTGACATAAGCTTATATATATAAGTATAATCTGTACGACTTTAAGGCGACCCTGAGAGATCGGCAAGACGTCAAATCAATAATGCTGCCGCTGTGCCAAGGCGGTGGGTTTTGTTATGTCTTACCGTTTCCGGGTAAGACTTTTTTGTTTGCTCTGCGGAGGATATGCAATGCCCGTGTTTGACAAAGTCAGGAGAATCAGCTGCGGTGAAGGCACTGTTCCATTCATCGACGGCAACGAATTCTCTTTTTCCTTCCTGAACAACAGTGAATATACTATGTTTCCCGGTTTCTGCGATGTGCATGTGCATTTTCGTGAGCCGGGTTTTTCTTATAAGGAGACCATTTCGAGCGGAACTAAAGCTGCCGCTCATGGCGGTTATACTGCCGTATGCACCATGCCGAATCTTGACCCCGTCTGCGACAGCACAGAGCATCTTGCATTACAGGAAAAGCTTATCTCTCAGGATGCTGTGACAGCGGTATATCCCTACGCTGCGATCACGCTGGGGCAGAAAGGTGAACAGCTTGCCGATCTGAACTCCCTGGCTGACAGAGTCATTGCCTTCTCGGATGACGGGCACGGAGTACAGTCAGAAAGCCTTATGCGGGAGGCTATGGAAAGAGCAAATGCGCTCGGAAAGATGATAGTTGCTCACTGTGAGGACAACAGTCTGCTGAAAGGCGGTTATATCCATGCAGGAGTTTATGCTGCAGACCACGGGCACAAAGGGATATGCAGTGAGAGCGAGTGGGGCCAGATCGAGCGCGATCTCAGGCTCGCAAAAGAGACCGGCTGTGCATACCACGTTTGCCATATTTCAGCAAAAGAAAGTGTTTCACTGATCCGTCAGGCAAAGTGCGAAGGGGTAGACGTAAGCTGTGAGACCGCACCGCATTATCTGCTTCTCGATGACAGTCAGCTTCAGGAAGACGGCAGGTTCAAGATGAACCCGCCTATCCGTTCTCGCGAAGACCGGGAGGCCCTGCTGGAAGGTTTGGCCGACGGTACGATAGACATGCTCGCGACCGATCACGCGCCGCACAGCGCTGAGGAAAAAAGCCGCGGGCTTGCCGGGAGCGCATTCGGCATCATAGGTCTGGAGACGGCTTTCCCGCTGCTCTATACAAGGCTCGTCAGAACGGGGATCCTGACGATCGAAAAACTGATACAGCTTATGGCTGTAAACCCCCGCAAACGTTTTAACATCCCGCTCGGAAACGATTACTCGATCTGGGATCTTAATAAAGAATACCGCATCGATCCGGCAGACTTCCTCTCCATGGGAAAGGCGACACCTTTTGCCGGAGACCACGTATACGGAGAATGCCTGCTGACAGTGTATCAGGGCAAAGCAGTGTACAGTAAAAACAACAAGGAGAACAGACATGGCTAAACGGACTGACATCAAAAAGGTACTGATCATAGGCTCCGGACCCATAGTGATAGGCCAGGCGGCGGAATTCGACTATGCGGGTACACAGGCCTGCCTTGCCCTGAAAGAAGAGGGCTATGAGGTGGTCCTTGTAAACTCGAACCCCGCCACCATTATGACCGATACCTCAATTGCAGACAAAGTGTATATGGAGCCGCTGACTCTCGAATATGTTGCAAAGATACTGCGCTACGAGCGCCCGGACGCCATAGTTCCGGGCATAGGAGGCCAGACGGGGCTGAATCTCGCCATGCAGCTGGAGCGCAAGGGTATTCTGCACGAATGTGGCACGAAGCTGCTCGGCACCAGCAGCGAAAGCATAGAACGCGCCGAAGACCGTGAACTCTTCAAAGAGATGTGCCAATCCATCGGTGAACCGGTAATCCCGTCTGAGATAACATACGATCTCGATGAAGCTAAAGCTGCAGCTGAAAGGATCGGCTATCCGGTCGTTTTAAGACCCGCATTCACCCTCGGCGGCACAGGCGGAGGCTTTGCCTCAAATGAAGCAGATCTTATTGAGATAGGAACCAACGCATTCCGTCTTTCCCCGGTTCATCAAGTCCTTATTGAAAAGAGCGTAAAAGGGTATAAAGAGATCGAATTCGAAGTCATGCGCGACTCAAACGACCATGCCATCACCATATGCGGCATGGAGAACGTGGATCCCGTCGGCGTGCATACAGGCGACTCCATCGTTGTTGCTCCTATACTGTCGCTGAATGAACATGATCTGAAAATGCTCAACGACAGTGCCATAAAGATCATCCGCGAGCTCAAGATCGAAGGCGGCTGCAACGTTCAATTTGCACTCAATCCCAACAGCAGCGAGTATTATCTTATTGAGGTCAATCCGCGTGTTTCCCGCTCCTCAGCGCTCGCATCGAAAGCAAGCGGTTATCCTATTGCACGCGTTACCGCAAAGATAGCTATGGGTATGGCTTTGGAAGAGATCCCCGTTGCCGGGGGAACAGCCGCTATAGAGCCTCAGCTTGATTATTTTGTTGCCAAGTTCCCGCGCTTTCCCTTTGACAAGTTTTCAGCCGCGACCAATCTGCTCGGTACCCAGATGAAAGCCACGGGCGAGGTCATGGGCATAGGCTCAAATCTGGAAGAGTGCTTCCTCAAATCCGTATGCTCGCTGGAGATCGGCGTAGACCACTTCCACATGGCAAAGTTCGACGACTGGGCAGATGAAAAACTTCTTGATTACATCTCCGATTTCAGGGACGACAACATCTTTGCAATATTCGAGCTTCTTCGCCGCGGCGTATCCGTTGAAAAACTGCATGAGATCACCATGATAACGGAGCTTTTCCTGCGTTCATTCGAGAAGATCGTAGAAATTGAGAAAAAGCTCAAGTCGAGAATAAACGACATAGGCGTTCTGCGCGAGGCAAAGCAGCTCGGCTTTTCCGACCGCTGCATCGCCCGCCTGTGGAACCTCAAAGAGATCGAGGTCTACGAGAAACGCCGCAAGCTGGGGATCACTCCCGTATTTCGCATGGTCGACACACTGCACACCGGCAAATACATTGCATATCTTTATTCATCATATTCCGGCAAAAACGACTCGCGTCTGACTGACAAGAAGAAAGTCGTAGTCCTCGGTGCAGGACCTATACGCATCGGCCAGGGCGTGGAATTCGACTATTCCACGGTCCATGCCGTTCAGACCATCAAGCGCAACGGCTATGAAGCCATCATCATAAACAACAACCCCGAAACAGTCTCCACTGACTACACGACAGGCGACAAGCTTTACTTCGAGCCGCTGACTCCGGAGCATGTTATGGCTATACTCGACTTTGAACAGCCGGAGGGCGTCATCGCCTCCCTCGGCGGGCAGACTGCCATCAACCTGGCCCAGCCGCTCATGGACCGCGGAGTAAAGATCATCGGTACCGACTGTGCTGCCATTGAACGTGCTGAAAACCGCGACAGTTTTGAAAAGATCCTTCTTGATCTTAACATCCCCCAGCCTGTGGGGACTGCCGTTACGAACATAGAAGACGGTGTCGCCGCTGCTGAGCGGATAGGCTATCCCGTACTTGTGAGGCCGAGCTTTGTTCTTGGCGGACGGGCTATGGAGATAGTCGCAAATGAAGTCATGCTCAGGCGCTATCTGAAAAGCGCCGTTGAGATAGACTCCGACAAGCCAGTGCTGGTGGACAAATACATCCAGGGCAAGGAAGTTGAAGTGGATGCCATATGTGACGGCTGCGACGTATTCGTGCCGGGCATAATGGAACTTGTTGAGCGCACCGGTGTTCATTCCGGAGACTCGATCAGCGTATATCCATCGTTTTCCATCTCAAACAGGGTGAAGGGCATAATCCTGCAGTATGCGAAAAAGCTGGGCACCGGCATCGGTATCATAGGACTTTACAATATCCAGTTCATAGTCGACCGGGAAGAGAACGTCTATATCATAGAAGTGAACCCCAGATCTTCCCGTACTGTGCCGTTCCTCTCGAAAGCCACCGGCTGGTCCCTTGCGGACATCGCCACAGAGGTGATCCTCGGCAAGAGCCTTAAGGAGCAGGGCATATTTGACCTTTACCCGGAGGAAAAGAAACGCCATTACGTTAAGGTGCCGGTATTCTCCTGGAACAAGATAAAGGGCCTGGATGCATACCTCAGCCCGGAGATGAAGTCTACCGGTGAAGCCATCGGCTATGACACCAAGCTTCCCCGTGCCATGTACAAGGCTCTGCAGGCTTCCGGCATGAAGCTTCAGAACTACGGCACTGTATTTGTGACACTGGCAGACGAGGACAAGGCTGAGGCGCTGCCTCTTGTTCGCCGTTTCTACGACATGGGCTTCAATATAGAGGCAACCATCGGTACGGCAAAATTTCTCAAGGAACACGGCATACGCACACGCGTCCGCCGGAAGATCAGCGAGGGCAGCGAGGAGATCCTCGACTCGATCAGAGCAGGCTACGTAAGCTATATAATCAACACCCGCGCGCTGCGCAGCAATACTCATTATGAAGACGGCGTTGCGATACGCCGCTGCGCTGCGGAAAACAACGTTACGATATTTACATCGCTCGACACAGTGCGCGTCCTGCTGGACGTGCTGGAAGAGACTACTATAACCGTCTCCACGATAGACGCATGATGAAACAGGGTGTTTTTGAGCTTGCGGAGAACACCGTGCTGACCGGAAAGGTCTCAAGTCTGCGCCTGACGGGTGATGTCTCAGCCATAGAAATACCGGGACAATTCGTGCAGATACAGCTGGACGGTCTGTTTCTACGGCGGCCGTTCTCTGTGTGCGACCGGGATGACAACAGCTTTACAGTGCTTTATGAAACAGCAGGCACCGGAACAGAGCTTCTTCGCACCTTGCCCACCGGTACGGAACTGGATGTTCTGACCGGTCTGGGAAACGGATTTGACCTATACCGCTGTGGAGATACTCCCCTGCTTATAGGCGGCGGGACAGGGATCTCTCCCCTGTACTGGCTGGCCAAAGAACTTCTGAAGTCCGGAGTTTCTCCCAAGGCACTGCTCGGTTTCAATACGGCTGATGATGTGTTTTATGCCGATGAATTCGAAGCTCTCGGAATCGAGACTCTCATTACTACTGCGGACGGCAGCAGAGGTATTAAAGGCCTTGTAATTGATGCCATGGACAAGCCGTACAGCGGTTTTTATGCCTGCGGACCTGAGGCGATGCTGCGCGCCGTCTGTGAAGCAAGCAGCAAACCGGGCCAAATCAGTCTGGACAGACGAATGGGCTGCGGTTTCGGCGCGTGCATGGGCTGTACAGTGATGACATGGAACGGTCCGAAACGTATCTGCAAAGAAGGACCGGTGCTGGACCGGGAGGAGATAATATGGGAAGACTGAGCGTTGATCTCTGCGGAATCGAACTGGACAATCCGGTCATTCCCGCTTCCGGGACCTTCGGCTACGGTTATGAATTTGCCGAACTCTATGATATAAACTGCCTCGGCACCTTTTCCTTCAAGGGGACAACTCTTGAGCCGCGTTACGGAAATCCTCTGCCGCGCATAGCCGAAGCGAAAGCCGGCATGCTGAATGCAGTCGGTCTGCAGAATCCCGGCGTGGAAGCGGTCATTCGTGATGAACTTCCGAGACTCGCCAAATGCTTCCACAAGAAAGTGATCGCCAATGTCAGCGGCTTTTCGATTGAGGAATACGCAGAGGTTTGCCGTTTGCTCGATAACGAACCTCTGGTGGGCTGGCTGGAGGTGAACATCAGCTGTCCGAATGTGCACGGAGGCGGCATGAGCTTCGGCACAGACCCGAAAGCGGCGGCCGCCGTCACCCGCGCAGTGAAGGCTGTGACCACAAAGCCTGTCATACTCAAGCTTTCTCCGAACGTGACAGATATAGTTTCCATCGCACGGGCCTGCGAGGATGCAGGCGCAGACGCTGTAAGCCTTATAAACACCCTGCTCGGAATGCGCTTTGATCTGAAAACCGGTAAACCGATCCTTGCCAATAATACCGGGGGTCTTTCAGGACCTGCCGTGTTCCCGATAGCTCTCCGAATGGTCTGGCAGGTATCGCAGGCTGTAAAGATACCCGTGATCGGTCTGGGTGGCGTTTCAAGCGCGGATGATGTTATCGAGATGATGATGGCAGGGGCAACAGCCGTGCAGATAGGCGCTGCCAATCTTATCGATCCCTTTATCTGCCGGGATATAATCCGTGAGCTTCCGGCACGTATGGATCATTACGGAATTGCAAAAATATCCGATCTAAAAGGAGGTTCCCGCTGATGGGCAAAGACGTTATAATCGCATGCGATTTCTCCGGTGCGGCTGAAACTTTCGGTTTTCTCGATCTCTTTACCGGCAAAAAGCCTTTTGTAAAGATCGGAATGGAGCTTTTCTATGCCGAAGGGCCGCAGATCGTTCGTGACATTAAAGCGCGCGGCCACAGGATCTTTCTCGATCTCAAACTGCACGACATACCGAATACCGTAAAAAAAGCCATGAGAGTTCTCTCACAGCTTGATGCAGATATCACAAATCTTCACGCAGCCGGAACAGCTGCGATGATGCGCGCCGCACTGGAGGGGCTTATGCGTCCTGACGGCACACGCCCGCTGCTTATTGCAGTGACACAGCTTACCAGCACAGATGAAACCGCCATGCATAACGAACTTCTGATAGACCGGCCGCTGAATGAGGTGGTACTTCACTATGCGCAGAACGCGGCAGCAGCAAGGCTCGACGGTGTTGTCTGCTCACCGCTCGAGGCCGGTATCATACATGAAAGGTGCGGCAGTGGTTTCCTGACCGTAACGCCGGGCATCCGCTTTGCCGACGGCGACACCGGAGACCAGAAGCGTGTGACCACTCCTGAAAAGGCCCGTGAACTCGGATCGGATTATATAGTTGTCGGCCGTCCGATCACTCAGGCCGCCGATCCTGTTTCTGCTTATCTCAGATGTGTAAAGGAGTTTACGGAATGAAAAGAAAGATAGCAAAGGATCTGCTCAGCATCGGCGCCGTGTTTTTCCGGCCTGACGAGCCCTTCACATGGGCAAGCGGCATAAAAAGCCCGGTATACTGTGACAACCGGCTGACTCTGAGCACACCTGCCGTACGCGAAGACGTTGAAAACGGACTGGCGGCGCTTATCCGTGAATACTACCCGGCGGCTGAAATGCTCATGGGCACTTCCACCGCCGGTATAGCCCACGCAGCCATAACCGCATATCTTCTCAGCCTGCCCATGGGATATGTGCGCTCAGGAGCAAAGGACCACGGCCGGAAAAACCAGATCGAAGGCCGGCTCGAGGCCGGCCAGAAGGTCGTAGTCGTGGAGGATCTTATATCCACAGGCGGGAGCGTGCTGGAAGTTGTGGACATCCTTCGGCAGGCAGGAGCAGAGGTGCTCGGAATAGTAAGTATATTCACTTACGGAATGAAAAAGGGCCTTGAACGGCTTTCCGCCGCAAATGTGGTGAACCATCCGCTTACGGATTTTGATGTTATTGCCGAGGTCGCTGCTGAAGAAGGCTATATCCGGCCTGAAGACGTGGCAAGACTGATCGCTTTCCGCGACGATCCGTCGGATGAAAGCTGGATCAAAGGAGCAAAGGCATGAGGAACCTTATCAACATTCTGGACTTTTCTACGGAAGAGCTGCAGGGACTAATGGATACGGCAAATGACATCATCGATCACCCCGAAACCTACAGGGAACGCTGCAAAGGCAAAAAACTCGCTACACTGTTCTTTGAACCATCCACGCGCACAAGGCTGAGTTTCGAAGCCGCCATGTATGAACTCGGCGGAAATGTCATAGGTTTTTCAGAGGCCCAGAGCTCATCTGCGGCCAAAGGGGAAAGCGTTGCTGACACGGCAAAGGTCATCTCCTGCTATGCCGATATCATAGCGATGCGCCATCCAAAGGAGGGCGCACCGCTGGTCGCATCAATGAACGCGAGCATCCCTGTTATCAACGCCGGAGACGGCGGACATAACCACCCTACTCAGACACTGGCGGATCTGCTGACGATATACAGGGAAAAAGGACGCCTCGGAAACATGACCGTGGGCTTCTGCGGTGACCTGAAATACGGCCGCACAGTTCATTCTCTGATCAATGCTCTCGCACGCTACGAGGGCATAAAGATCGTTCTTATCTCCCCGGATGAACTGAAACTTCCCAGCTATGTGAAAAAGGATATCCTTAAGGAGCGCGGCATACCATACGAGCAGACCACAGATCTTGAAGCATTCATGCCGGAACTTGATGTTCTTTATATGACACGGGTCCAGCGTGAGCGCTTTCCGAATCAGGACGATTATCTGCGCCTCAAGGACAGCTATATCCTCACTCCGGACAAACTGCAGAATGCCAAAAGCGATCTCATAATCCTCCATCCTCTGCCGCGCGTTAATGAAATAAGCGTCGAAGTAGACAAAGATCCGCGTGCCTGCTATTTCAAGCAGGTGCTCTACGGAAAATATATGCGCATGGCGCTGATACTGAAACTGCTGAAAGAAGCTCAAAAATCATATGCTCTAAGTTGTGATGATATCACAGTGATCGAAAAGAAAACGGATACACCTGAGTGTCTCGTCAATGTCCTGCATTGCAATAATCCCCGCTGCATCACCTCGACCGAGCGGGAACTCAAACACATCTTCAAACTGACGGACAGAGAAAACAGAGTTTATCGCTGCCTATACTGTGAAGCAAAAGCTGAATAAAAACCGCTGTAATGCATAAAAAGGCCTGAAATCATAAGATTTCAGGCCTTTTTGCAAGCATATCAGTAAATCAAACAACTATAACGAGCACTTCAAACACTCTGTCCGTGTAATAATTGGTAAACTCGATGGTATTGGTTCCCATAGTCTTACCTTTAATGGTTATCGTGAGTTTTCCATTTCCGCTTTTTGATTTCAATGTATGGAGATCGCCGTCATACCTCATGTGCACAGTACTGCTTTTTCTGTAATCACCGTAAATGGTGAACTTTGCACTATCGCCTTTATCAAGGATTATTACCGGCTTTGACGGATAAAACTTATTGCTGCCGCCTGCCCGGTCATTGCTCGCCAGAAAGCTTTTAACCTTTTTCAGATGATCCGTTGTCAGACCGGAATTTCCAATATAATAGCCCGAATACTTTGAGGGTTCCGTGAAAAATTTTTTCTTATTCCAGCCCATACGGCCTGAATTGGTCATGAAGAAATAGTATCCGTCATCTTCAGCAAAAATCGTAACTTTCGTTCCATTCTTAACGGTACCGAGAACACCGTTGTCAGT
>CACYDX010000295.1 GCA_902773255.1 Oscillospiraceae bacterium | reverse complement strand
CTCCTGCTGAAATGCCAAAACAGCCTTTTCGGTTTTGGGACCGAATATACCATCTGCCTCTCCTTCTTCCAGATAGCCCTGGGAGATCAGCATTTCCTGAACTTCCCTGACATCGTCCCCTCTGGCTCCATTCCTTAATAACTCCATCGCGTAGCTATTCACAGACATGGAGATCGCGGTTATCAAACAAATACCAAAAGCAGCTGCCTTTCTCATATTTTCTCTTCTCCTTTATCATTGTGTTTTCTGACTGCTGTTTTCATTATAACATCCTGCCGGAAACCAGCCAACATTTTCGCTGCAGTTTCTGCCGATTTCTTAAGATATCCCCAGTAATCTCTCGGCGAGGAGGACTGTTTCCTGCTCGCTTCGTTCCTCATCCCTGAAAATAACCTGAAACCCGGAATGAAGAAGCTCATCATAGCTTTCCTTAGAACATACTCTTGTCAGGATCTCCTTATAATTGTCCAGCGCTGCCTGGGGATCGGGTTCTTCCAGCATAAGACGATACAGAAATTGTTTTTCCGGAAGTTCCTCTATCATCTGAAGATCGCGGGTATAAGTGAGGCCGGGAAATTCCCTGCTGTCCAGTTCCGGGAGCTTCGCATCGTGATAGTTTTCTTCAAGCGCAATACCCTGGTGCTTTTTTGCCAGATTCTTCACTATCGTGGATTTGCCTGCATAAGATGTTCCTATAACAAAATATACATTACTCAGATCCATCTGCGTTATCCTTTCTATAACATGGCTCGTGAGCGACAGTTGTTTCCGGTGTTCTGTCAGATATCTGTTTCTTCCCGAAGCCTCAGATTTTTTGACAGAAACAGGAGCAGATCGTCGTCATTAACGCAAGGTGCATATTGATCCAGCACTTTGTTTTGGTACCAGACTCCGCTTCCGTCGGGAATATATCCGCGTTTAACATAGATACGCTGGGCAGCCCCATAGCCGGAGTGGACTCCGACAGCCAGAAAAACCATGTCCGACAGTTTGGCGGCTTCGTTTTCCGCGACATCGAGCAGCTTACTTCCGATCCCTTTGCCATGAATATCAAAGAACACCGTCAGATCAACAATCTCGGGAAAACCCATGCCGCCCCAGGGGCCTTCTGAAGGATGAAGGACAAGCGTGCACTGACCTTTCACTGCTCCTTCATATTCAGCGATGAATACAAGTCTTTCTCCTTCTTCCTGCTCTTTATAATAATCCTCATAAATCCTGATCTGCGGATGCCATCCGTAGGAAAGGTACGTGTCATAAAGGATCTTTGCATCCTCAGGTACCATGCTTCGAATCTTCAAAGTCCCGTCGTCAAAATATATCTTCATAATTTCCTCATCGTAAAAAAGTGCCTGAGCCAGTCTCATTTATCGTATGTTTGACAAGTGCATTCGCATCCCGGATGATCTCATCCGGGAACCCAAATGCCTGCAGCAGCCGGAAAACCCAGTTGTGTCCCGGCCTCAGCAGACCGGCATTTGCAAAAAACTGCGGAAGATAGTAATTAGCCTGTCTCTTTCCGATCGGATACAATCGAAAGAAAAGTTCCTGACGTGCCCGTTCATCTTCTGCCAGCACCTGCATCATCTGCGAATTCTCCCGAAAGAAGGTTTCATTCCCTTTGTGCAGGATGTGATACAGAATCTGTTCACCGATATAACTCCCTGTCTGATTGATCCGAAGGAAGACTTCGTCCATCTCCAAATCCGTCCAGGTTACATCGTCAACCGCATAGACATTGTTCTCATCCGATGCATAAAAGGTATCGTGCAGGATACGGATCTGGTTTATGCGTTCCCTGCAGCGGTATGTATCCGGAAAATCCATCGGGTTTTTTCCGAAGCGCCTGTTGATGTATTTCAGTATCTGTTTTTTCTTTCCGGGAAGCATCGCACATATTCACCCTAAATCATTTCCCTCTCTGAAACTGCTTGCCGAAGTTATTTAAATAGTAGTTGTACTCTTGGTTACTTACGAAAACAAACGCCCAGTGAGCGTTTTTCTTTTCCCTTCTCAACAAACAAAGATTGCATCGTCCATAATAAGTTCTGAATTTATGACCCTCAAATAAAATAATTAATGGTACATCTGTGTATGTATCTGACTCTTCATTTATTACCGTACAAGCATCATCCTCTATAAGGCGAAGGGGTATCCTTATCAGTTCAGACAGGAAAAACTCTGATCCATCAGGGTGTTTCCATGCCTTCATTTTCCAGGTATATCCTTACCCATTCTTCACCGACACCGGCATCTGAATACTGCTTTGCAGATTGAATCGTCGGGAAATACCCGGGGAGTTTTATCTTCTTGCCGTATACGATCTTTTTTTAATCGATTCGGGAGAAAGATAAAACTCCTCCGCCAGTTCCATGATACCGGCACCTGCGGCGTATCTGCTGTAGATGAGCGCATTTCTCTTATTCAGTTTTTCCCGATATCCGGATGCTTCTCCCCAGCCCTTTGCTTTTTCACGCTTAGGTAATCTTTCTTGAGGAAGGTCGTTTCAAACATCTGCGTCCAATTATGCCAGTAGCCTTCCTGATCCTCGCTAAATGTCTCACGGACGAACTCGTCAAATGTTGCAAAAGGTGCTGTATTGTCTTCGTCAAACTCACCATACCCGGTCAAAGCAGAAACATCCGTAGCAGCAATCTCAAAGATCATATCAAAAAAGCTCTCATATCCTTTTTCAAACTCTTCCACCGAAAGTTCATTGGCACATCTGCCCTTGGGACTCAGCTCGATCCTGTCCCCGGTCAGGTTCTTTATAAAAATATCTCTGTTCATTTTAATCATCCTTTCGTATTTGCTTACTATGTATCGGCGCCTTACAAAAGAATGATAACAATCCCTCCGGCCGCTTCATATAGAAAAAACCGTTATAACAAAACTATACTCAACGCAGGCGGTCTTGAATGCGATCGCAGTAAATTCTCCCGATTAATCTAAATAAACAATATCTTTGCCCATGAAATGCTTTTCAAAATCCGGTGAAAGCTGATTTCTATGGACATAGATCGTCAGATTCGGGCAGTTATGGAACATCTCAGGTCTGACTTCATCTACGCTCTCAGGGATTTTGACTGTCTTAAGATTCGGGCAATTCCTGAATCCTCCAAATAGTGGTCCGGCAATGATCTTCCCTGCCTGATTCAGATCAACAGACTCAATAAACAGGCGGCACCTGTCAAAGGAACTGGTTCCGATGATCCTGGCTGCGCGTGGCACTGTAATATTCTTATCTGTGCCATAGTAGCCTCGTAAAAGACCATGTTCGATGTCAAAGCCGTCAATGCGCACCAGATCACCGTTGGCTCTCTTTTTGGCATCTTCCGGTGAGTCGTTATATATTTCTGCATTCTTCAGAGATGGGGGTGCAGTCGCTGAAGCCGGGGCGGAAGGTGCTGAACTCTGAGTTGCATTAACTGCAGGCGGTGCGGTTTCATTGCGTTTCAGTCCGAACCGGGTGAACGCTTCTATGTATTTATACTCATATTCTTCATCTGACATATTGTACTTGAGGATTGCCTGCTTCCGGGAGATGCGCAGCTTCAAGCCAGGAGGCAGCGTCGTTTCTTCAAGATAAATTGCGAGAAATGGCTTTTCTTCGTTCAGCGCATAGTCGATCTCATTGAGAACGTTTTCGCGTGGGGCGGATGTCGGTGTCAGCAAGACGACGAACACGGAACAGTTTGACAGCGCCTCAGCGATCGCATCCGACCATTCATTGCCCGGAGCGATCCCCTCGTCATACCAGACGTGAAACCCCGCCTCGTTGAATCGTTTGATCTCTGCAAACACTTGTTCTGAATCCAAGCGCGCATAGCTTATAAAGACGTAGGGTTCATTCCCACGATAGGCCGGATACGGCAAGCGCCCAACTCCGGGCACCAATCTTGTCTGTATGTCTTTCTGATCTTCCATTGTGTTTCTCCTTCCAACTTCCACATGATCATCCGCTTTTCTCCGGTATTTCATAACCAGGATCAGGTGATAATACATGATATATACCGACTCAATTATAACATAACAGAGCCCAAAACAGGAGAGCATTTTGGACTGGCTCTAAAAACATCGCGCCAACAAAAAAGAAAGGCCCCGGGTAGCCTGGGCCAATGGATAATGCGTATATTCTATAAATGATCCGCCATATTAGTGTGGCACGTCATTTTTAGTCTCTTCCGCCATTCCGAAAAAAATGAATCCGAGGATTGTTTCGAAAAATTCCTTGGCGTCTCCGCCGTTAACCTGTTCTAACTGCTCCACTGTAAGTTCTGTTCTCATCATTTTATTTTACCTCTCTCTTTCTCCGCTATCTGCAGCAATGACAGACTATGCATTCTCAGCTTTTTCAGCACCGCCCTTTAAGCGCAGCGCACAGCGATGCAGCATCCCCGCTCACACCGTCGAAGCGATAGTCATAAGAATCCCCGTCAAAGATACCATGTTTTGTCTCCAGCATCCGCGCGACCGGCGCAGGCAGATTTCCGTGCATTCTTGCCTTGAAGCGTTCTTTGATGGTCTCTATATCAGCGTACACAAGGATTCTGACAGCGCACTCCGGTAAGAGCTTGATCTGCTCCGGCTCAGAGATCACATAAATGATGTTGTCCCCGGAAACGGCGTCCGCAAGCTTTTTTCGGAACAGAGCGGCCGCCTCGCTTTCGGACTTCGCCATCCGCAGATAGTCCTTGCCGGTGACTATTTCCGCGTGGATATCTTTCTGGATTGCTTCT
>CACYDX010000294.1 GCA_902773255.1 Oscillospiraceae bacterium | reverse complement strand
GAGCTGGAAGCCCTGGGAAAAGTGAAGGCTGAAAACGGTCTGTTCTATGTTACGATCACCGTTCCCGCCGGACTTGCAGGCGGTGAAGTCTCGCAGGAAAGCCTTGACGCCAATGCCGGTGAAACATACGCTTCAGCCGTGCTCAATGAGGATGGTTCCGTAACATACAAGATGACAAAGAAACAGCACAAGGCAATGCTTGACGGGCTGACCGAGAGCATAGACAGTGTGCATAAGGCGCTGGTGGAGAATTACGACTATGCGTTCACATCGATCGAGCACAATGAGGATCTCACATTATTCGATGTTCATCTGAGCACGGAAGAGGTCGGTATGACAGAAGGCCTCATGGTATACGGTTTCTTCCTTTACGCCGGGATGTATCACGTATTCACCGGAAAGGACAATCCGAACATCGTGGTGAACTATTACGATCCGGCCGGCAAGCAGATACTGTCGGTCAATTCGGCGGATATGCTGAACGGCGACAGCTGACCGTGACCTAGTCCGTTTACTCAGTCATATGTGAAAGCAGGGAGCATACCGATTTGGTTTGGTATGCTCCCTGCTTTTTGCTCTGCTTATCGATGCTGACCGGAAAGCGGGCCGGTCACTCCCCTTTTTCAACAGTCGCAGCGTAATAGCCGCGGACAACGGACTTCATCCTCTCATCCAGAAGGCTTTCGGCCTTTGCCCATATATCGTCAGGGATGCCCCAGTAGGCCTCGGCCATGGCGCCGGTGATGGCTCCGATGGTGTCGCTGTCGCCGCCGACGGCTATGGCGTTGCGGATGGCGTCCTCGAAGGAGGTGCTGTCCAGCAGGGCGGCGAGGGCGGGAGGCATAGTATACTGCGAAGCCTCGGAATATTCATTGTTTTTGATGTTCCATTCAACAGGGTATATATCATAGTTTTCACAGGCAAGCTTTCTCAGCTGATCCATGCTCTCCCCGTGGCGGGCCCTCCAGATGATCTCCGCCGTGAGTCCCGCGGCCTTCATGGCGTAAGGGTGGTTATGCGATACCTCAGCCGTGGCCTCTCCGAGCTTACAGGCCTCTTCGGCAGATCTTGCAGCCATGCCGGCGGCGGAGCAGCGCATGGGTGCGCCGTTGCCCCAGCTGTTGTATGGCTTGGGATCGGCTTCGCAGAGCCAGTATCCGAACATGCCGCCGTAACCGGCGAAGGGGTAATAGTTTCCGTAAGCCTGCATGGAGGCGACAAGAGTATCGAACAGGGTGGATCTCAGTTGGCCGTCGTCCGGGGTCCAGCCGTTCCAGAGAGATATCGCGTGCGCCACGGCAACGGACATCACCGAATCGTCCGTATAGGTGCAGTCCCTGTCGAAGAGGGGGAAATCCTTTCCGCGGTAATTCAGGAATTCATAGACCGAACCCACGATATCCCCTGTTATTGCGCCTTTAAGGCCTCCGTTTCTTAGCTTGTCCATAATGTATTCCTCCCTTGATCATTATTGTTTTTTCTGTCTGTATTATAGCAGAAAGCAGGCAGAAAATGGTCGCCTTAAAGGCGACACGGCGGGCTGAAGCCGCAGCATTGTTTACTTGTCCCTGTTTCTCTGATAAAATGATAAACAGTAATGATACCGTTCAAATGATGAGGAAACGCCTATGTCGGATAAAGAAAAGGAAAAGCAGTCTGTCTCCCCTGCCGGTGTCGGTTATGACGGTCCGAGATACAGCATACAGTGCAATGAAGTCAGTGAGCTGGACAAGGTAATCCCCGATCTCAGCGATGACGAAGCCCTGCAGAGGGCACTCCGCATCGTAAGAAGGCATAAGAAGAAGACCTTCGTTGAGATGGTGGCCGAATATGCGGAGGAAAAGGCGCTCAGGGCCAAGGATATCTATACTGCAGCCCAGATAGACCGCAAACTCTTATCAAAGATACTGAAAGATCCCGAATACTCCCCTGCCAAGGATACCTGCATTGCGATCGCGCTGGCCCTTAAGCTTTCGCATGACGAGGCTGCGGAGCTGCTCTCCCGGGCCGGGTATTCGTTTTCGGACAGCAGCATGCGCGATGTCCTCATAGAGTATTTCTTCGCTTCGGGGCAGTATGACCTGAGCTTTGTCAACGATGTGCTTTTTACCATGCATCAGCCCGTCCTCGGCAGCAGCCGCTTCTGACGAGATGGCCTGTCGCCTTTAAGGCGACCATAACGATACCCCTTTCTGCTATAATATGATCATAAGGGATCATTTATCGGAGAAAGGGGTTTTTCATATGCCTGAACGGAAAGAACGCAAAAGAAAATACGCGATCCCCGGCCTGTATGAGCATCAGGGGCGCTATGCGCTTCTTTATGATGACCGGTATCTGCGCATGTTTTCCACAACAGCGTGCAAAGAACTGAGTCCGGCCCAGCAGAAGGCACTGAAGGATATGGGTCATCTGGTCGGGGATCTGACAGAACAGTTCCGCCACCTGTTTTTAAAAATGGCGAGAATAAGGCCTGCTCCTGGAAACCGGCCTTCTGATGAGGACGACCTTTCGGAACTTTCCGTTGACATGATCGCATTCAGGATAGTTTATCCCTTCTGGAACCGCATGAACAGCACGCCGGAGCGATATGAAGTCGGCTTCGCCAAAAGCGGCGAGCTGGGAAAGTATCTGAGGGCGCTGAAGGAGAAGGATGAGGTGCTGCTG
>CACYDX010000293.1 GCA_902773255.1 Oscillospiraceae bacterium | reverse complement strand
TTCGTTAAGAGAAAGAGTGTCTCGGATCCTGGCGATCCTTGCACGTTTAAAGTCGATACGGGGACAAGATTTAAGAGCTACACGGATAGCGTCATAGTCGTTGTTCTGATACAGAGGGATCTTTCCGCCGTCTATCATTAGGTTGGTCGTGAGATTGATCCAGGTGCTTTCCCAGTCTGCGGAGTTGAGGCACCGCCTGGTCGTTATATCCGCTAGCCCGAGCCCGCATGCATTGCTGTGGCTCTGTTCCGAAAGGCCGCGTATGAACAGCTTTTTTGTGTGAAAGTCATCTTTGAAATACGGCATGAAACCGCGCCCGGTCACATTGGGGTCAGCTCCTTCTCCGGAGATCTCCTTTCCGATCCGGTCAATGATCAGAAGATCTATATTGTCGAAATGAAAGCGGGGAAATCTGGATCTGGCGATTTTTAGCAGTTCGCTGTCACCCTCTGTTATCCCGTTACGGGGGTACACGCGTATGTCGGAGATCTCATCATAGGCGTTCTGGACCACTCCTACGCCAAAAACGACATTCATACGGCTCAGAAAAAGAGCTGCGATCTTCGGGATGACATCCGCAAATGTATCGAAACCCAGACGGTGTATAGAGGAGCAGCCCTTGTGTTTGGCAAGACCGATGGCCATCATTTTCAGAAGGCCGCTTTCGTGGTCACCCTTGAAGTCCGTGTGGGGTTTTACCTTGTTGTAGATGACGATACCGTCCGCTTCGGCAGCCAGCCGGTCACAGTATACGGCTGTTCCGCCATAGTCATCCAACTCGCCGATCCGGACCACGTCCATACTTGCCAGGACAGGGGCCCCGATATTTTCCTCGGTGATCCCGTATCCGGTCAGGATCTCGAGGTTTCCCTCGGCCGTTCCTCCGCCGTGACTACCCATTGCGGGAACTATAAACGGATTTGCCCCCCATGTCTTCAGCTGACGGCAGATCTCTCTTACGATCACAACGTTATCGGGGATACCTCGGCTGCCTACGGTCACGGCGATGCGTTTGCCGCGAACAAGTGAGGCGTAATCATGTTTTGCAAATTCATTTGTCAATCGGCCCGGTATGTCTTCGATCCTGTCATGGTCATAATTCTGTCTTATGCGGACCATGAGCGGGATGCGAACTTCATCCAGCCCCTGGATCGGGAAACCGATTTCCGGGAATGAGATCTGTATCATATGAGACTAACTTCCTTCTTATAAACAGTTCTGTGCGAATCCCGGCGAGCTAGCGTGATCGCCGCCGGGAAACAGGCAGACCAAGGCTGCTTCGCATGGGAACATCCGGGTTGTTTTATGGTTTTCTCGTCATCAAAATTATAAGGTGACCGTATACATCGGTGCAACCGTAAAGTATAATTAGCGCGAAATGCATAGTGAAGGGATGAAGTCATCAGGATGAGCGAAGAAAAAAGAAATGAACGGTATTTGCTTCTGGCTGTGTTTTTGTTCTGGTTTTCCGTATACACATATCCGTCGTTTCTGACGACATATGTGACAAACACGCTCGGAGCGACAAAGGTTTTGGCGGGAACTGTCATAGGCAGTTACGGTCTCATGCAGATGATCCTCCGTATACCTCTCGGAATAGTTTCCGATGTTATGAAAAAGAGGAAAGTATTCGTGATGGCGGGCTTCGCCTTCTCCATCATCTCAGCGTGCGGGCTGACTGCAGTAGCTGTTATCGCCGGAAGAGAGAATGTGCCCGGGTGGCTTTCCTATGCCGTTCTCATTTTCAGGGGAATGGCCGGGATCGTGGCGGCGACATGGGTCAATTTCTCGGTACTGTATTCATCCAGTTATAAAGGCGATGAAGTCGCTCCGGCGATGAGCCGCATAATCGTTCCTCAATGCGGATCGCAGATAGTTGCCATGCTTCTGGGAGCTCAGCTTGCCGGAAATATAGGAGAGATATGGGCGTTTGTGCTTTCAGCCGTTGCAGGCGCTGCGGGATTTGCGGTCATGTCACGTGTCAGGGAGCAGAAACCTGAGGGAGAACCCATGTCTGTCCGTGGTTTTCTCGAGGTTGCAAAAAACCGTCAGCTGCTGACCGGAGCTCTGCTGGCTGCGGTGTATCAGCTGATAGTGTGGTCCACCGCTCAGGGATTTGTACAGAACTGGGCGAAGGAAGTGGTAGGTCTTGCGACAGCACAGCTCGGATATCTGTCAGTTGCCAATCTCCTGCCCAATACGGTGCTTTCACGCTTCTCAGGTACTGTATTTGCGCCGAAATTCGGACGCAAGACGGTACTGACAGCCGGGTTTGTTGCTATGGCGGGAGCATGCCTTCTCTATCCCAGAACTACCTCACTGGTATCAATGCTTGCGGTCCAGGCTCTTCTCGGTTCCGGGGTCGGACTTATCATGCCGCTTACAATGGCGAGCGCCATAGAGACAGTCCCGAATGCCAAGCGCGGAGCGGCTATGGGGATATATCAGGCGGTGTACGGTATAGGAATGTTTACTGGACCGGTACTCAGCGGAGTAGTCATTGAAAGGTTCGGCGGCAGCGCTGCAGGCGTTGTTCCGGTTCAGGGATACGTTGCGAATTT
>CACYDX010000292.1 GCA_902773255.1 Oscillospiraceae bacterium | reverse complement strand
GTACCGCCGGCTACACCTATGATCAAACAATCCATCAGGATATACCTCCGATTCTCAATGCACAAAAAATGCGAAAGCCCACACCCGTTTGATTTTATATTTTCATGCTGTCTCAGTCAATGACGATTATAGCTGAAATCAACATGCACAACGTGTGCGGGCTTTTTCAAAGCATCAGATTCGCTGAATGCTCATTATTCGACCTTCATTATATTGTCTATTGAAAGAATAACTCCTTCTTTTCTGATCGCATCAAGCGCCTCGATCAGTTTTGACTTCTCGACCTCATATACTATGAAGATGATCGAGGCAGCGGCTTCGCCGTTCACTTCATAAGGAGCCTTCTGCTGCATTACTTCGATGCTGATACCGTAATCTCCGAACATGCTCGCGATCTTTCCGAGAACGCCGGCTCTTTCCGGAACCATCATACGGATATAGTATTTGTTGGATCCCTCGCCTGCATACTCAAGCTCTGAGTCGAACCTGAGCTGAGGTACAAGATCATATGCAGAGTTTTTCTCCAGATTGCGTGCTATGCCTATCACGTCACCAAGCACAGCGCTGCCGGTCGGCAGAGGACCTGCGCCGCGGCCGTAGAACATAAGGTTATCCACTGCGTTGCCGGAGACAAATACTGCGTTGAATTCATTGCCTACAGAAGCGAGAGGATGGCTGACCGGTACGAGTGCCGGCTCAACATTTCCGTACACTTTTCCGTTTTCTTCCTTTGCACTGGCAAGCAGCTTGATCCTGTAGCCGTTCTCAGAAGCATACCTGATATCTTCCTGTCCAACGGATGTTATTCCAACGGTAGGGATGATATCCGGTCCTGCGCCTATACCGAAGACAAGTGACATCAGGATCGACAGTTTATTGGCTGCATCGAAGCCTTCGACATCAGCTGTCGGATCTGCTTCGGCAAAGCCTTTTGCCTGAGCGTCCCTGAGCACCTCTTCATAAGGCGTTCCGTTTTCGCTCATCTGGGTGAGTATGTAGTTGGTAGTTCCGTTGAGGATGCCGTGGACCTCGGTAAAGCGATTGGACAGCAGAGCTGTTGTCAGCGATGTCAGGATCGGGATGCCGCCGGCCACGGCTGCTTCAAATCTGAGCAGGACATGGTTATCCTGTGCTATTTTTGCCAGTTTACTGCCGTTAGCTGCCAGAGCCGCCTTGTTGGCTGTTACTACGCTCTTTCCGTTTGAAAGGGCTCTTGCCATATATTCGGTCGCAGGCTCTATACCGCCGATCAGTTCGATCACGATATCTATTTCCGGATCATTCAATATATCGTCTACGTTCTGAGTATACTTTTCCGGAGGTACATATATTCCGCGATCCTTTTCCGGACTGCGGTTCAGGATCTTCACGATCTCAATATCCAGTCCCGTAGTTTCGTAGATCTTCTGACGATTCATTTCGAGAGTCTGGTATGTGCCTCTTCCGACATTACCGATGCCGAGCATACCTGCTTTGATCAGCTTTTTCATTTTTTTGTCCCCTTTTAATGCTGTAAGCGAAAATTTGAAATAAATTATATCGCCAAAGAGCGAAGCTGTCTATGGAATAAACGATATGATCAGAGCTCGTTTCTTATCATGTCTTCAAATGACTCGCGTCTGACGGCCAGCTTTGCTTTGCCTTCGCTTATCATTATCATGGCCGGTCTCGGGATCCTGTTATAATTTGAGGCCATGGAATAGTTATAGGCACCGGTAGTGAGAACTGCTATCAGATCTCCTCTCTCCGGTCTGGCTATCCTTATACCCTCGGCTATCCTGTCACCGCTCTCGCAGCACCTGCCTGCGACTGTACATTCATAGTCTGCAGCTTCTTTCATTCTCGACGCATTAAGAACGGTATACTGTGATTTGTACAGAGCATATCTCGGATTGTCCGTCATTCCGCCGTTAACAGTTACGTAGTTGCGGTATCCGGGTACTTCCTTGACTCCGCCGGCAGTATAAAGAGTGACTCCTGCATCAGCTGCGATGCTGCGTCCGGGTTCCATATAAATGACAGGTTTGTTTATCCCGTATTCACTGCATTTTGAATCCAGATGCTCTGATATCTCTCTGATCCTTCCTTCTATATCCATTTCCGGATCGGATTCTGTGTATCTTACACCGAATCCGCCTCCGATATTGAAGACCTCCATATGATAGCCGGTCTCGTGCTCCATATGTGCAGCGAATTCCGTAAGTATGTCTATCTGCCTGACGAACGAGTCTGTCTCAAAGATCTGCGATCCTATATGGCTATGGAAACCCGCGACCTTTATATTGCTGCATTCCAGAGCCTCACGGACAAAGATTTCAGCCTGTCCGGTATCTATCGGCACACCAAACTGAGAGTCTACTCTGCCGGTATTGATCGCTTCAAGCGTGTGAGGATCGAGCCCTACAGTAAGCCTCAGCAGCACAGCCTGGCAAACGCCCTTCTCCCCCGCGATCCTGTCAAGAGTCCTCAGCTCATTCAGGTTGTCAACGACGAAATACCCTACTCCGGATGCCACGCCGTAGGCTATGTCTTCATCCGTTTTATTGGTTCCGTGGAAGAACATCTTTTCAGGAGGAAACCCCGCTGCCAGCGCGGTATAGATCTCTCCCGGCGATACGGTATCCACACACATCCCCTCTGACTGTATGACAGGATATATGCTCTTTACACAAAGCGCCTTGCTCGCAAACAG
>CACYDX010000291.1 GCA_902773255.1 Oscillospiraceae bacterium | reverse complement strand
CGTTGTCATGACCGAGTTCGGCGCTGAGAAGATCAAGGTCATCAAGGAAGTCCGCAGCATCACCGGTCTCGGCCTTGCCGAGGCAAAGGCCCTTGTCGAAGGCGTTCCCGCCAAGATCAAGGAAGGCATTTCCAAGGAAGATGCAGAAGCTCTCAAGGCCCAGCTCGAAGCTGTCGGCGCAAAGGTCGAGCTCAAGTAATAATACTTCTTCTGAAAATAAAAAAGTGCAGTCAAAAGACTGCACTTTTTTATTTATAATAATCCTTGTACCATTCCGCGAATTTCCTGAGGCCTTCGCGGATGCTGATCTTCGGAGTGAAGCCGTAATCTCGCTCCAGAGCTTCGCTGTCGGCATAGGTAACGGGAACATCGCCTGGCTGCATGCCAACCAGCTCTCTGTGCGCTTCGAAATCATAGCCCTCCGGGAGCACCCCGGCTCTTACAAGTTCCTCCTGCAGCGTGGATACGAAGTCCAGCAGGTTCTCGGGCCGGCCTCCGCCTATGTTATAGACTGCATACGGTGGGATTGGCAAACCGTCTTCTCCGGTTTTCTTTTCCGGTGCCCCGCGCATAACTTTTACTATCCCTTCCAGGATATCGTCTATATAGGTGAAGTCGCGTTTGCAGTTGCCGTAGTTGAAGATCTGTATCTTCCCGCCCCCGGAGAGCTTCTTCGTGGCGCTGTAATAAAACATGTCGGGCCTTCCTGCCGGGCCGTATACCGTGAAAAATCTAAGACCGGTCGCGGGGATGTTATACAGCTTGCAGTAGCTGTGCGCCAGAAGCTCGTCGCTCTTTTTCGTGGCGGCGTAAAGGGACACGGGATTATCTACCTTGTCCTCCGTGCTGAAGGGCACTTTTTTGTTGCCCCCGTATACGGAGGAGGATGATGCGTATACCAGATGCTCAACGGGCCAGTGGCGGCAAGCTTCCAGAAGATCATAAAAGCCGATTATGTTGGACTCTATATATATATCCGGATGATCTATGCTGTTGCGCACTCCGGCCTGAGCCGCAAGGTTGACGACAACGGCAGGCCTGTATTCGGAGAAAGTCTTCTCGATAAGAGCCTTGTCCGCAAGGTTTCCCCTGATAAAAACATGGTTCACATTCGAGTCAGCGGCTGACTTTTCTATCTGCTGCAGACGCCATTCCTTCAGGCTCACCTCGTAATAGTCGTTCATGTTGTCCAGGCTTATAACGGTGCCGCTCTCAAGTTCCTTAAGCAGCCTGATAACAAGATATGCTCCGATGAATCCGGGAGAACCGGTGACAAGTATGGTCTTTCCGTTGAGTTCAACAGGTGTTTTTCCCATGCTTCAGTCCCTCCTGAAAAGGTCGCGGGTATATACCTTTTCCTGAACGTCATCCAGCGCGCTGTCATAGCGGTTGGCTATGATGCAGCCGCTCATCTTCTTGAACTTCTTCAGATCATTTACAACGAGGCTCCCGAAAAAGGTGCTGCCGTTTTCAAGCGTCGGCTCGTAGATGACCACTTTTGCGCCTTTAGCCTTTATGCGCTTCATAACTCCCTGGATGGAGCTCTGCCGGAAGTTATCTGAATCGGCTTTCATCGTGAGGCGGTAGATACCCACGGTCACTTCTCTCTGCTCCTTTTCCTTTTCGGCGGAGAAAGATTCGCTGTTGCCGTAGGTCCCGGCGATGTCCATAACTCTGTCTGCAATGAAGGATTTTCTCGTTCTGTTGCTCTCCACTATTGCCTGGATGAGATTCTCCGGCACATCCTGATAATTCGCCAGAAGCTGCTTTGTGTCCTTTGGAAGGCAGTAACCGCCGTAGCCGAAAGAGGGGTTGTTGTAATAGTCGCCCACGCGGGGATCCAGACAGACGCCCTTTATGATCTTTGCGGTATCAAGGCCTTTGATCTCGGCGTAGGTATCCAGCTCGTTAAAGTAGGATACGCGGAGCGCAAGATAGGTATTAGCAAAGAGTTTCACAGCCTCGGCGTCGGCGCAACCCATGAAGAGCGTTTCCACCGGGGATTTGATGGCGGCTTCCTGCAGCAGTTCCGCGAAGATATGAGCGGCTTTTTCCGTCTTCTCATCGCAGCCGACTATTATGCGGGAGGGATAGAGGTTATCATAGAGCGCTTTGGATTCGCGCAGAAACTCCGGACTGAATATTATATTGTCCATCCCAAGCTCTGTCCTGATATGTTCGGTATATCCAACCGGTACGGTAGACTTGATTATTATGGTTTGCTCTTTGTTGAGGTTTGAGTCCTTCACGAGCCGGAGGACTGATTCAACGACTGAGCAGTCGAAGAAATTTGTCTTTGGGTCATAATTCGTTGGAACGGCTATTATGACAAAGTCAGCCTCAGCATATGCTGAAGTTCCTTCAGTCGTGGCAGTCAGAAGCAAGGTGCGTTTTCCCTGTTTTGCTTCGGCGAGGTATTTTTCAACACAGTCATCCTGTATAGGAGACCGGAAGAGGTTTATGAGCTCCGCTTTTTCCGGTTTGGTGCACACGGCGGTGACATTATTATGCTGCGCCAACAGCACTGAAAGAGAGAACCCAACATAGCCCACCCCCGCAACGGCTATCTTATATGGTCTGCTGCTTTCAGCGGTCTCCGGTCTTTCTTCAGCAAAGAGAAGCGTCATGTCGAAAGAGAGCGCTTCGGAGAGGGCCAGCAGCTGATCCACGGAAGGGGTATAGTTTCCCGATTCGAGCCTTGAGAGTACGGAACGGTTGATACCGGTGAGTTCTGCCAGCTGCACCTGAGTTAGTTTAAGCTCTTTCCTGCGCTCTGCCACTGTTTTCGCAAGCAATGTCAACGAGAGTTTTTTCATAATCTTAAACCTTTCAAT
>CACYDX010000290.1 GCA_902773255.1 Oscillospiraceae bacterium | reverse complement strand
TTTTCCGATCCTGTCTATGTAAACGGATTTTTACAGGAGCTGAAAGAAAACGGAATAAGCTGCGGGTTCCGCGATGTCAGGGAACTGGAACTGCCGAATATAAAGCTTCCCTGGAGCGAATAGCCTATGATGCACCTCCCGGACAGTAAAGATCCGAAAGCTCCCCTATGTCATTATATACAGTATAAAAGCCGGGGCAGAGTGACGATCTGCCGTACCGGCTTTACTTCCACCTGTATAAAAGGCGGTAATATAAATGAAGAGAACAGGAATAATCATAATAAACGTTCTGATAATGATCGCGATAATTGCGTTTGTTTCGGTCCACATCGTACTGAATGACAAGGGGACACGGCAAAGGCAGACCGAGCATTTTGAAAACACCACCGTCACCATGGAGCGCGTCACCGAGAACTATCTTGAGGGAGAACAGCGTATCTGCGATGTATGGGCGCAGTATATCAACAGCCGTGAAATGACTATGGAAGAAGCTGCTGCTTTTATCCGCGGTTCTCATGTGCTGCCGAACACCTCTGCTCATCTGATCTGGCTTGACAGCAGGAAGGGCGTATCGACGCGGTCACATTTAGATTCTGACGAAGACTATGCAGTCTCCTATGATAAAATGGACCTTATGAATGATACGTCATGGATATCGGGCATCGGTGAATCTATCAACATCTCCCGCGCATATACGAACCCGATGAACGGCGAGCAGTCCCTTGCCTTCTGTGATAAGATCATGCTTCACGACTCAGTCGGCGGAGCTGCGAAAGAAGCTGTTCTGCTGCGTGTGCTGCCCGTATCGGAGCTGGAACAGAAGTGGATAATCCCGCAGGAGGAATTTGATAACGCCGAACTCACGCTCATCGATTCCGAGGGCAATTATATCATAAAAAGCAAATCATTCAAGAATTCAAACTTCTTTGAGTTTTATAAGTCATATAACGCTTCAAATCCGACTTCTATTGAAAACCTCCGCGATGATATACGATCCGCTACAGGCTCCGTTACGCTCCTTAACTCACGCGGGGAAGAAATGCTGCTTGCCTATACTCCGGTCCTGGAAACGTCCGGGTGGACCCTGCTGAGCCTTATCCCGGAACCGGATCTTAATGTAAACACGGAAAACTGGCTTCTGATCGGAGTTATCTCCGCCGGGCTGCTTGTGATTTTCATTATTGATCTGCTCTTTATTCAAAGCATCAACAAAAAGCTGCGGGTCGCAGCAATGGAGGCCGAATCCGCCAACAAGGCCAAAACCGATTTCCTTTCCACCATGTCCCACGATATCCGGACTCCGATGAACGCCATAATCGGGCTGACAGCCATTGCACAAAAGAATCTCGGCGACACCGAGGCAACGGGCGAAAGTCTTCGCAAAATCGGTCTTGCCGGCAATCATCTGCTGACGCTGATCAACGATATTCTGGATATCTCGAAGGTCGAAAGCGGAAAACTGAATTTATCGCCGGTAACGTTCTCCATTGTGGAAACCGTTGAAAACCTTGTCAATCTGTCTCAGCCGATGGTAAAAGAAAAGAATATAGATTTCAATTTCCGCGTTGACCGTATGGAAAAAGAATATCTTTATGCCGATCATCTCAGGCTAAATCAGATATATATAAATATCCTTTCCAACGCCGTTAAATACACTGAGCCGGGCGGCAGCGTCAGTGTGGATATGGCTGAGGAGGAAAGTGCGGCCGAAGGATGCGTAAAGCTGATCTATCGGGTAGCCGACACCGGGATAGGTATGACCCCGGAATTTATGGAAAAGATGTTCCAGCCCTTCTCACGGCAGACGGACAGCCGCGTTGACAGTATCCAGGGGACGGGGCTCGGTCTTGCAATCACAAAACAGATGGTGGATCTGATGGGCGGAACCATCGAGTGTCAGAGCGAGCCGGGCAAGGGCACCGTCTTTACGGTTGCAATAGATATCCCCGTGTCCGACAGACAAAGGGACGATCTGCGGCTTGATCCTATCGATATTCTGATCGTTGACGACGATGAAGTGCTTCTTCAGACTACTGCCGACACCCTCGGTTCTCTTGGGGCTGCGCCGGAATGCGCGAACAGCGGTGCAAAGGCGATAGAAATGATCCTGAGCCGCCGTCAGGAAGGACGCAGCTACGGTCTTGTCATCCTCGACTTGAAAATGCCGGATATGAACGGGATAGAAACGGTCCGCCGGATCCGGTCGGACATAGATGAGGAGCTCCCGATCCTGCTTACCTCCGCCTATGACGTACCGGAGATCGAAGATGAGGCCAAAAAAGCGGGAGCCAACGGCTTTGTCAGCAAGCCCCTTTTCCGCTCCGCTCTTTATGATAAGATCAGTCAGCTTCTCGGAAAAGAAGTAAGATCAGCCGAGCCGGAGGACGATCATTCGGATCTTGCAGGAATACATATCCTCGTGGCGGAGGATAACGATATCAACTGGGAGATCATACAAGCGACTCTAAGTATGTTCGGAATAACTTCGGACCGTGCGGAAAACGGCCGCATCTGCGTGGATATGATGAGAAACGCAGAGAAAGGACGATACACCCTGATCTTTATGGACGTTCAGATGCCGGAAATGAACGGACTGGACGCCACAAGAACGATCCGCAGCATGGAGGATCCGTGGGCTGCATCGATACCTATTATAGCGATGACGGCGGACGCATTCTCCGAAAACATCACCGAATGTCTGAATGCGGGCATGGACGGACATATCGCCAAGCCTTTTGATGTTAAACTCGTGATCAAAGAGATCCGCAAGATAAAGGAAAGGAGATCCAGAAAATGAAAAAGCTAACCGGTATTATTCTTTCGTCGCTGATAGCCTTCGGCATGACAGCCTGCGGTTCCGAAGACAGTCAGGAAGGCCAGACCGGCTTTGAACCGAAACTGGACAAAGCCACTGCCTGTAAGATCAGCATAGCGGGCACCTACAGCAATTTTGAAGCTCTTGAAGCGGAATTTGACCGTTTTAACGAGTATTATCCGAACGTTGAGATGAGCTACACGAAGATCGATGATTACAACAATTCCATTGCCACCGTTCTGAACGGAAACGATGCCCCCAACATTTTCTTTTCCTTCAGCTGGATGACCGGGAACTCCGCCTATGATTCGGTTTTCGCTCACATGGAAAACCTTGCGGACGACTCTCTCGGTCTTGACCTGGACTGCATCCGTCCCGGCCTTTTAAGCCGCGACTCTGAGGAGCGCGTGCTTACGGTGCCGGTCTTCTCCACATCCTACGGGATGCTGGTTAACAACGATCTGTTTGAAAAAGAGGGGCTCAAGGTGCCCGGGACACTTCAGGAGCTTTTCGATGTCTGCGCCTCTTTCCGGGAAAAAGGATATGCCAGCCCGATGATGGGATACAGCGC
>CACYDX010000289.1 GCA_902773255.1 Oscillospiraceae bacterium | reverse complement strand
TCGTGCGCTTTTTCAATGGCGGCGACGCCGCGGAATTTTGCAGCCAGCTCCGGGAACCCCTCTTCTTCGGCAGTTTTGGCGAAGCCCTCATACATGTCGGTCCATTCATAGTTTTCACCATCTGCGGCGGCAGCCAGATTCTCGGCCGTAGAGCCAATCCCGTTCAGTTCCTTGAACCAGAGCTTGGCGTGCTCCTTTTCATTGTCGGCAGTCTTCAGGAAAAGCGCCGCGATCTGCTCAAAGCCCTCTTTTTTGGCCTTGGAAGCAAAATAAGTGTACTTGTTTCTGGCCTGAGACTCACCTGCGAAGGCGGCCTCCAGGTTCTTTTCCGTCTTGGTTCCGGCGTAGGGATTCTTCTTGACAGGCACCGGCTCCATCACACCGTGCTGCCTGCACTGAGGGCACTGTTCGGGCGCGGCCTCGCCTTCAAAGACATAGCCGCAGATTTTGCATACAAATTTCATGTTTTTTTCCTCCTTTCTATTTTCCTTTCTCTGCCTTCCTCCGGCACGAAGGGCAGATATAGTTGACTTTCAAATCGTAGGAGATGATCTCCTCCGGGATCTGCGCCTGCAGTTGGGCAGTGAGATCGGAGAGCCTAATATCGGAAAGCGCTCCGCATTTTTTACATACCAGATGATCGTGCCTGATGAGTTTATCGTAACGGTCAGGATAGCCTTCTACGGAAACCTTTCTGATCTTATCCTGTTGGTAAAGCAGATTGAGATTATTATATACTGTGGCAAGAACGACCTTAGAGTTCGAGGCTTTAAGGCGAAGATAGATCTGCTCGGCAGTCAGGTGATCCGATGAGGCATTGATGATATCAAGTATCTGTTGTGCGTATTTTGTCATGGCTTTCTCCGATTTAGAATTAATCTAAATCTATTTTATCTCAAAAGGCAAATAATGTCAAGAGAGAACCCGAACTATTTACTGAAGGATGGCAATAGAACAAAGCTGGGCAGGTACATTGTGAGATAGTATGAAAATTATATTGACAGACAGAAACTAATTTGCTACTTTATAATTACCATATGGTTAATAATAACCAATAGGTTATTTTTGAGGGAGGTACGCCCATGTCCGACAAACAGGCTGCCGCCATGCTCGATAAGAAGCTGGGCAAAATACCTGCGCAAGATCGGTGCGGTACTGGTAACATCGATGGGGTTGAACATGCTGATCGGCGGGCTCTTGCTTTTGCGCGGATAATTGATTATACGTCTTCCGAAAACTAGGGATTGCCATGCCGTTGATTGTCGATAAAGAGGCCATTCGCGAAGAAATCCTGATGGCTTTTGAGCGCTGCATTGAAAAGAAACCCATGACGAAGATCACGCTGCGGGATATTGCGGAGGAAGCCGGGATGTCGCACCCGAAGCTCCTGCACTATTTCGAGAGCCGTGATGATCTTGTGGTCAGCTATCTGCGCTATACCAAAGACTATATGACCGAGAAGTGCAAGCTCTGGTTTGCGACGCATCCGCGCACGGACTATGAGAGCAACCTCGCCTACATGAACGCCTTCATGACCTATGTGGCCAACGGCGATCCCGAGGAGAGGCGTCCCAACGCCACGACACAGACCTATGTGCTTGCGCACTACAGCGATGTGGTCGCCGATCTGGTAAGGGGCGAGTTTCGCGAATGGCGCGAAACGATGGAGCAGTGCCTGATCGCGATCTACGGCCCGGAGGCCGGCAGGCATGAGGCCGAGGCGATGATGATCCTCATTGCCGGAACCTTTATCTGCAACTATAACGGAGCGTTGACCGGCGAGATCAGCGATAATATTATCGGATACTTGGGAAACCTGACACATTCATAAAAAGGATGATACCATGAAGATTCATGTACTGCAGTGCGGAAGCATTCGCGTCGATCCGACCGTTCCCTACGGCAAACGACTCGATCTGATCGAAGCGGCAAAGCAGCTCACTGCGGCGGATAAGAACAGGATAACGCTTCCCGTTTTCACCTATCTGATCGAGCACCCGAAGGGTCTGATTCTTGTGGATACCGGTTTGTGCCGGGAGATAAGTCCCCAGGGCGTGTATGACCACAAGGCGGCAGCCGCGGTCCTTCCGTCTCAAATGGCCGCACTCTTTCATCCCTTTGTACCGAAGGGGATGGCGATTCACGAGCAGCTGGCAGGATTGGGCATTCAGCCGGAGGATCTGGACTATGTGCTGCTGACGCATCTCGACGTCGACCATGTGTCG
>CACYDX010000288.1 GCA_902773255.1 Oscillospiraceae bacterium | reverse complement strand
GATCCGGAAAGCGACTGCTGCTGATATAGACGCGATAGTCAGCATCTACGATGAAATACTTGATGCCGAGGAGGCCGGACTTACCACCACAGGCTGGATAAGAGGCCTTTATCCTTTGAGATCCGTGCCGGAAGCGGCGCTTGAGCGCGATGACCTTTATGTTATCGAAGCCGATGGCGGGATAAAAGGCTCCGGCATAATAAACCATATCCAGGCAGCGGAATACCGGCTGGCCCCCTGGGAGCATGAGACGGATGCTGAGCATGTCTGCGTCC
This sequence comes from Oscillospiraceae bacterium, assembly GCA_902773255.1. Taxonomy (GTDB): domain Bacteria; phylum Bacillota; class Clostridia; order Oscillospirales; family Oscillospiraceae; genus Limivicinus. The sequence continues at coordinate 6,088 of CACYDX010000288.1, read as the reverse complement.
TGCATACGCTGACTATCTCTCCCCGCGCTTTCGATAAGGGATTCGGAAAGCAGTTCGTTGCTTTCTATGAGGCATATGCAAGAGAGCACGGCTGCAGGGAGCTTCGGATCGATACCAACGTTAAGAATATTGCCGCCCGGTCGCTTTATAAGAAGCTGGGTTATAAGGAAGTAATCGTTGTACCCACCGTTTTCAACGGCATACCGGACGTTGAAATGGTGATCATGGAGAAATATCTGGACGGAGAGGAGCACTGAGGATATGACGGTCTCGCAGATAATGGAGAAGATGATAGCCTTCTCGGATGGCAACATCCATGATATAGACCACCTGATAAAAGTCTGGGCCTATGCGAAGACTATAGGCGAGCAGGAGCGGCTGAACGGAGAAACGCAGTTTATCCTCGAAGTCGCCGCCATAACGCACGATATAGCCTGCCCGCTCTGCCGCGAAAAATACGGAAATACCAACGGGAAGTATCAGGAGATCGAGGGCGCTCCGCTTGTGAAAGAGTTTCTGGCGGATACAGGGATGACTGAGGAGCAGATCGATCGAGTGGCTTTCCTCGTTGCGCATCATCATACATTCACCGGCATCGAAGGGATCGACTGGCAGATACTGATCGAAGCGGACTATATCGTCAATGCTTCCGAAAGCGGATTCAGCATGGAGAGCCTTGAAAGTTTCCTGCGGAAGATAATGAAAACCGAAAGCGGAAAGCGCCTGCTGCGTTCGGTCTTCTGCCTATGAAAACAGGATCTAGGATAATAATGAGAAAAACCGTATTACTGATACTGTGCTTAGCCCTTGTATTTGCGCTTTCGGGCTGCGGAAAGGATAAGCCTTCTGTTGTTGAGGAGAGCGTGGCGGGAAAGGTATTCGTGTGGGAGAAAGAGGGCTTCGGCAGCGATTTCTATATAAAGCTGAATGCTGACGGCACTTACGAATACTATGCCGGGGCGCTCAGCAGCTATATCGGCCTTGGAAACTGGACTGTGGAAAAGGATACCGTCGTTCTTACCGAGAATAAGGAGATGTGCGGCTACGATAACGTGTTCCGCTTTGCCGTGAAGGACGGAGAGCTTGTTTTTCTCTCTGAGGGCTCGGATAAGTTCATGTATGTCACTGTTGAAAACGGCGACAGATTCCTGCCCGACGATGATCCGGACTTTGTATTTGACCTGAAATGATCCGGCCTGCCGGATGAATAAATGAAAGAGGAGGACCCGAAAATGCCGATACCCGAGAAGATAGACCTCGCAAATCAGAAGTATAACGACAAACTGAAAGAAGTTCAGGCCCTCGCAGCTGCCGAGCCCCTTCCGGCCGATTTTGAGAAGCTGGCCATTGGCGTTCTTCTGGAGATGCTGGAGCTCAAGACCGAAGCGGAGATCCTTGACAGAGTGGTAAAGCACCAGTCTTCCTGAGAAGAAACGCTGAAAGTATGAAAACACCGGTCTCTCCCGAAAAGGGGGACCGGTGTTTTCATATGTTCCGTTATCCCATGTGCTCTTCTGCATAGTATAACAGCAGGGACACTATGCAAGTATCCGATAATATGGTAGGATATGCGTAGAATCAAGATATGATGACAGCAGGAGTAAGCATGGCAGAAAAGCTTTCAGAATTGAAAAACAACAGCAGGGAAGCTGTGCTATATATGACTGCCGGGATCGATAAGATCTGCCGTGAAATGAAAAAGCGATCTGCCGGAAGCGAAGGCGAGCGTGAAGCAGGGGCGTATCTGGCGGAGATCCTCAGAAAAGACTGCGGTTGCGGGGATATAGTTGTTGAGCCATTCAAAGTGCATCCGGCGGCTTTTTACAGCTATTTCTTTTTCTCCGCTTTCTTCGACTGCCTTTGCGCCGCATTCTTCTTCATAAAACCGTGGATCGGGATCGTATTTGGTCTTTTAGCATACCTGATATTCGCGCTGCAGTTTGTGTTTTATAAGAAGCTTCTCGATCCGATGTTTCCTGAAAAGGAGAGCGTCAATGTGACGGCTGTCCGTCCTTGTTCCGGCGAACTGAAACAGCGGATTTTCCTGAACGGGCATATAGATGCTGCCAGAGAGTTCATGCTGAACTACCGCTTCGGAGGCATTGTGTTCGAAACGCCAGGCGTTCTCGCAGTGGCGGGTGTGCTTTATTACATTGTTCTTTCGGTATGCAGACTCTGCGGCGCAGGGGACTGGACTGTTATCGCAGGTTTTTGGGGTCTTGTTTTCGTGCCGTTCTTTATTCTTGTGGCCTTCACATTCGATCATAAGCAGATAGTTGACGGCGCAAACGATGATCTCACCGGCTGCTATATGGCAATAGCCGTTCTGCGTGAGATGGAGAGGCTCGGCGTAAGGCTTGAAAACACGGAGATCGGTGTTATCCTCACAGGTTCCGAGGAGATCGGACTGCGGGGAGCTAAGGCATGGTGCACTGCGCATAAAGACGATTATAATGATGTCACGACCTTTGTCGTCAGTTATGACACGATCCACGATCCGCGACATCTTATGGTGAATCTGCAGGACATGAACGGCACCGTTAAATCTGACTGCGAGCTTGGCGGACTCTTCCTGCAGGCTGCTGATGAGGCGGGCGTTTACTGCAGAAAAGGGAAAGTACCTCTTATGGGGGGCGCAACAGACAGCGCCGCTTTCACGCAGGGTGGTTTCCGCTCGGTAGGCATAACAGGCCTCAGTCATAAACTGGAGGATTATTACCATACCCGCAGGGATTCATGGGATAATCTGAACGAAGAAGGCCTTGAAAACTGCTATAAGGCGACAATTGCATTACTGGAAAAGATAGATGGCAAAATATGGAATCATTATTGAACGAAATAGCATATGGAAAATGAAAGCCTTTGGGAAGGCGATATTAAAAAAACATATCTGAAGCTTGCCACACCGACTGCGATCAACATGATCATAGTCATAGTCTACAGCATGGCAGACACATTCTTTGTGTCCCAGCTGCAGAACGCGGAGATGGTGGCGGGTGTCTCACTCTGCGGCCCGATAATCATCCTGCTGATGGCTTTGGGCAACTTCCTCGCCATAGGAGGCTGCTGTCTTGTTTCGCGCTTCGTCGGAGAGCGCAACTTTGACGGCATCAGAAGAGTTACGAGCTTCTGCTTTTACGGTACAGTCGCTATCGGCCTGCTTGCAGGCATCATCCTGCTGGCAGCGCGGGAACCGGTAATGCGGGCGCTCGGCGTGACGGCGGAGACTTATGACGAAACGCTTCCATACTATACCGCACTTGCTGCCGGTGCACCGATCATAAGCTTCTCATATCTGCACAGCAACCTGATGCGCGGCGAGGGCTACACAAAGGACAATATGTATGCCACGCTGCTTGGCGCGATAGTGAATATAGTGCTGGATCCGGTGCTGATATTCGTCTTTAAGATGGGAGTGCTCGGAGCCGGTATTGCAACGGTGATCGGCTATGCGGCCACCGGCGTATATTCGCTGGTTATCATCCCGAAACGCGATGTGCATATCTCGATGAAGCCTGCTCTGGCAAAGATCCCGCACGAATACCGGAAGGATATACTTGGCGTCGGTTTTTCTAATCTGTCGCTGAACCTGATGTCCAGCGTGAGCGTAATAGTGCTGAACAATTTCCTCGTGCCATATGGGACGGATAAGCTGGCGGCTATGGGGATCGCCATGAAGCTGAGCAACGTCGCTTTCTTCGCACTCGACGGCTATGCCTACGGAGCACAGCCTCCGGCCGGATTCTATTTCGGTGCGAAGAGATTCTCGGATCTCAGAGAACTGCTTCGCTTCGTCATCCTGTTTCTGTTCGGACTCGGTGCTGTTCTGTCGGCATTGACGGCGATATTTGCTCCTCAGCTCGTATGGCTGTTCCTGAAAGATCCGGAGATCATTTCTTCGGCAGTGCTTATGCTGCGAATCATGCTCATAACCATTCCGCTGTTCGGTCTGGTGCTGCTGATAACAGTTCTCTTTCAGGCTTTCGGGCGCTCGAAGGAGGCGTTTATCCTCTCTTTCGCGAGGACCGGCTATGTTTTCATTCCGGTGATCTTTCTGATGTCGAAAGTCTGGGGCTACTACGGAGTGATCTCCGCACAGGCGGTAACTGACGCTGTTTCGATGGCTGTTGCTGCGGGCATGTTCCTGCCGTATATGAAAAAACTGAAATAGAAACCGGGACAGTATCCCTGTCACGTTTGAGATGAAAGAAATGCCTTTTGATTTCCGGGAAGAGAATAAGGAGTTCTTCCGGAACAGCAGGAAAAAGATAGTGAGCCTTTTCTATGAGCAGACCGATGAGGACAGCCGTCTTCAGCGCACAAGGCATGGTCAGCTGGAATATCTCACTACGATGAGCTATATCCGCCGCTATGCCGGCAAAGGCTCGAAGGTGCTGGAGATCGGCGCCGGCACGGGCCGATATTCCGTTGCGCTCGCAAAAGAGGGAATGAATGTTACCGCCGTGGAACTGGTGGAGAGCAATCTGGATATTCTTCTGGAGAACAGCAAGGGGCTGGATAGCATCCGCTCGTATCAGGGCGATGCGACAGACCTCAGCAGATTTGCCGATGATCTCTTCGATGTGACCCTTGTTTTCGGCCCGATGTATCATCTTTACGAGCCGGAGGAAGTGAACAGGGCCATAGATGAAGCCATCCGCGTTACGAAGCCTGGCGGTGTGCTCCTTTTTGCCTTCATCTCCGTTTTCGCGATGATGTATGCAAACTATTTCTACGGGAGATGGGCCTTCGGCCAGAAGGAGAACTTCACGGATGACTATAAGGTGAAGCATTTCAAGGAGCAGCTTTTCACAGGCTACGATGTCGTTGAATTCGAGAGGCTGTTCGATGAAAAACCGGTAGAATATATCACCACCTCGGGAGTGGACGGGCTTCTGGAGCCGATAGAGGCGCGGCCTGATTTCAATATCCCCGATGAGGATTTCGATGCATTCGCCGCGTGGTATCTGAATTTTGCCGAAAAACGTGAACTTCTGGGCTGCACGAACCATCTTTTGTATATCTGCAGGAAAAAGTGAAAGATGGAAAATCAAACAGGTGAGCATACAGACTGATCATGTTCTGTAAGAGTATGTATATGAGAGAAGAAATTATCGAATATCTTAAGGAAACGTATAAGCCGCGTGCGATACTGATATACGGGTCATTTGCCCGCGGAGATAATGATGAATACAGCGATTTTGACTGCATGGTGATAGTGGATGCCAAGACAGCAAAGCATGATGACAGTATTATAGGCGGAGTTCAGCTTGACTGCTTTGTTTTCACTGCGGATGAGATTGAGTCAGAAGACGCAGAGACATTTCTCACTGCATATGACGCTCAGATCCCTGTTGACGACGGGATCGGCAAAAGCCTGCAGTACAGGGTACGGCGATATGTCCGTGAACATGAGAAGATGGATGAAAGAGAGAAGGAGTTCATCGTTTCGTGGTTCAGAAAAACAATGAAGCGGATGGACAAGGGCGATGACGAGGGAGATCACCGTGCATTGGCGCTCTTGTGGGAGAGCCTGTGTGATTATATGATGCTCAGGGATATGTTCTATTTCGGAAGCAAGGAAACGATAGGTTATCTGAAGAAGAACGATCCCGCCGGATATGAACTGTTTCACGAGGCGGTGAGCGGCAGAACGAATGACGCCATCAAAGCATGGGCGCAGCATGTTATAAGTTTCTGAAGAACGGGCAGTTACGCAAAGGCCGTCGCAGGAAACGGGTCTTGCTGCATTATCAACATTTATCGGAGGCGATCTGAATGAATATTACGCAGACTTTTTATGATAACATGGCCACTCAGTATGACAAGCTTTTCCAGGACTGGCAGGCTGCGACTCATGAGCAGGCTGTCATTCTGGACCGCATATTTCATGATCACGGTTTTGACCAGACAGCACCTGTGCTTGACTGTGCCTGCGGTATAGGAACACAGGCAATAGGATTGGCTTCAATCGGTTATCATGTCACAGCATCCGACATCAGTGACAGAGAATTGGAGGAAGCCAAAAAACGTACGAAGCAGAACGGAGTTGAGATCCGTTTTGAGCATGCGGATTTCTGCGCTTTAT
>CACYDX010000287.1 GCA_902773255.1 Oscillospiraceae bacterium | reverse complement strand
TGACAAGAGCGTATTCCCGTCTCCCCCATCTTCCCGATAAAGCCGAGGATGTGCCGGCATACTGTGAGCGTATGCTGGACATTCAGGTATCCGGCCTTGTTAAGCGCATGACTTATGCACATTTGGATCACTGCGTGGTCGGTATCTCCGGCGGCGTTGACTCCACGCTTGCAGTTATGGTATGTGCGATGGCTGTCAAAAAAATGGGTCTTCCACCAGAAAACGTAGTCGCATGCACGATGCCCTGCTTCGGGACCTCATCGCGCACCAAGTCCAATGCAGTTATCGTTTCCGAGCAACTCGGCGCTGACGTTCGCGTGATAGACATAACGGCTTCCGTGAAACAGCATTTCGATGACATAGGCCATGCGCACGACGACTACAGCATTGCCTTTGAAAATGCGCAGGCCCGCGAGCGCACGCAGATCCTTATGGACATTGCGAACAAGGTGAACGGCCTTGACGTAGGCACCGAGGACCTAAGTGAATTCATAGACGGATGGTGCACCTATAACGGTGACCATACCAGCATGTATGACGTGAATCTTGGTCTCACAAAGACACAGGTACGCGCTAATGTTCGTTATATAGCACAAACCACGGATAACAGGATCCTTGCAGATGCCCTCTGGGATGTTCTCGACTGCCCTGTCACTCCGGAGCTGCTTCCGATCCATGACGACCAGATAGAGCAGAAGAGCGAAGATGCTGTCGGCTCTTACAGTCTTCAGGACTTCTTCACTCACAAGATACTCGTCTGCGGTTTCACTCCTACCAAGACAATGCGCCTTGCGAAGTTGGCCTACGGCAATGAATACACAGATGAAGAGCTCAAGCGCTGGCTCACGAGCTACAGCAAGAGGCTCTTCAGCCAGCAGTTTAAGCGCTCATGCCTGATGGACGGCCCGGCTGTGGACAGCTTCACTGTTTCCCCGAGAACAGGATTCCTGCTTCCCTCAGACGGTGAATGCGCAATGTTCCTCAAGGATCTCGAATCTCTCTGATAAACAGCATTTAAAAAGCCTGCTTCGATGAAGCAGGCTTTTTTTATTATTCAAATATGTATTCTGCAAAACATCTGAACTTTTCTCCGGGACGGAGCACCGGTGATGGCCATTCAGGATGGTTCGGACTGTCAGGATAAAACTCCGGCTCTATGGCAAATCCTCCGTTTGCGCCGAAGGGCTCTCCCAGATGAGTTCCTGTATAAAACTGCATGGCCGGGAGATCAGTCTTCAGGCTGATCTTCACATCGCCGCACTCGGCCGTGCAGGCATCCTGTGAATCGAGAACGAAGCAGTGATCATAGTCTTTTGCTATCCTGCGCAGGGAGCTGAAATCAAAATTGCCTTCGCAGGGCATAAGCACGCCTGTCGGGATCAGCTCATCGTCGACCTGCAGCCAGCTTGAGGCATTTATCTTCATGCTGCTTTCGAGGACGCTGCCGCCCTTTGGGTTGAAATACATATGGGTGGTCGGGGCAAATACCGTAGGCGCGTCAGTCTCACCTTCAAAATCGAGCCGCAGAGTGCTCCCCGTTACGGTATAGGTGACAGAGGCATTCATGTTGCCTGGAAAACCGTTTTCTCCATCGGGAGCAAAGACGGAGAAGCGCACCACATTATCCGAGAGGACCTCCGCCTGCCAGACTCTTTTTACCCACGAATCGGGACCTCCGTGAAGCTGATTCTTTCCCTCATTCGGAACGAGCTTATACTCCTTCCCTTCAAGGGTGAACTTTGCGCCGCCTATCCTGTTTGCATATCTTCCGACCACTAGTCCCACATATCCTGGATTATCATCGTAGTCTTCGACGGAATCAAATCCAAGTGCACAGTGCTTCCCTTTGAAGAGGATATCCGTCACTGCAGCGCTGAGCGTTATCACCGAAACCTGCATCTCATCCGAGGATATGACGTACTTATCGTATTTTCCTGATGTATCTTTTGTTACCATGTTATCCACCTCTTTTTTCAGTTACTCCAAGAGTTTATTATTATTTATCACAAATTTCAAGTTTTCCAGGCAAATATTTTTGTATTTTTTATATAGATGTGCTATAATCTTTAAGGCGAAATATTCAACACCGTAAGCTATAATAAATATAATATATTATGGAGGCAGCAATATGACAAACGAATATCTGCGCAGAGTATACGCGGAAGTTGAGAAGAGAGACGCCGGCGAGCCGGAGTTCCTTCAGGCGGTAAGAGAGGTCTTCGAATCTCTCGAGCTCGTGATCGACAAGCACCCCGAGGGGGAAAAGGCCGGACTCATAGAGCGTTTCGTCGAGCCTGAGCGCGTGGTCGAATTCAGGGTCCCCTGGGTGGACGACAGCGGCAAGGTTAGAGTGAACCGCGGCTACCGTGTGCAGTTCAACTCGGCGATAGGCCCCTATAAGGGCGGTCTTCGCTTCCATCCCTCGGTGAACCTCTCCGTCATCAAATTCCTCGGCTTCGAGCAGATCCTCAAGAACTCCCTCACCACTCTCCCCATGGGCGGCGGCAAGGGCGGATCCGACTTTGATCCCAAGGGCAAGTCAGACGGCGAGGTCATGCGTTTCTGCCAGAGCTTCATGACAGAGCTTTACCGCCACATTGGCCAGTTCACCGATACCCCCGCAGGAGATATCGGCGTCGGTGCTAGAGAGGTCGGCTATATGTTCGGCCAGTATAAGAAGATAGTAGACAGATTCGACGGCGGCGTCATCACAGGCAAGGGTCTCTCCTACGGCGGCTCCCTTGCAAGAACACAGGCCACGGGCTACGGCATCTGCTACTATTCCGCCGAAGCACTGAAGAAACTAGCCAACGAGAGCTATGAAGGCAAAACAGTCGTTGTATCCGGTTCAGGCAACGTTGCCCAGTACTGTGCGCAGAAGGTAATGCAGCTGGGCGGCAAGGTGGTCGCCATGAGCGACAGCGCCGGCTATGTTTACGATCCTCACGGCATCGACCTCAACGTCCTCTTCGATATCAAGCAGAGACGCAGAGCAAGGATCTCCGTTTATGCTGACGAAGTTCCCGGTGCCGAGTATCATGAGGGATGCAAGAATATCTGGAACGTAAAATGCGATATCGCGCACCCCTGCGCATCCCAGAACGAGATGGACGCCGTCGGTGCCCAGACGCTTGTTGACAACGGCTGCATGGCCGTATTCGAAGGTGCAAATATGCCTCTGACTCCTGAAGCCATCGAGATAGTCCAGAAGAACGGACTCCTCTATTCACCGGGCAAGGCGAGCAACGCGGGCGGCGTGGCCACCTCCGGACTTGAGATGAGCCAGAACTCCATCCGTATGAGCTGGAGCTTCGAAGAGGTCGACGAGAAGCTGCACGGCATCATGGTGAACATCTTCAACGCATGCTACGATGCATCCGTTGAATGCGGCAAGCCGGGCGACCTCATGGTAGGCGCGAATGTCGCGGGCTTCCTGAAAGTGGCAGAAGCCATGATGGCACAGGGCGTCGTATAAATCAAACAATACCTGCAACGCGGTTTATACCCTGCAATATTTTTGGGCGGGCACATATATGTGCCCGCCCTGTTTTTTATCCTATGTTCAGTTGAACGCCCTGCCGCCGGCGCTGTTAACCGGTACAAGTTTTGCGTGCACCACCGAGCGCGCAAGCGCATTTCCGTAAGCGCAGGTCGAAAGAAGCACATAACGGGCATCCGGATCGAGGGTGACCCGGGTGCTGATGCCTGATTTTTCAGCCGCATAGCGCAGATAATTATCAAGCTGCGGTCCCGGCCCTCGGAATATCGTGTAAGTCGAGGAATCCGCCTGCGCTTCATAGGCTGCAAAGATCTCAACTCTGTAATCCTGCTCCGGAGTAAGCAGCCACATCACCGGGTGCTCGTTATAATAATCCTGCTTCTGCCAGTAATCAAGTATGGCAAACATGCTCATATCGCTCATGTGATGCCCATATACCACTATATTGGAATCCACGAAGCCCTTGATATTCTGGGCATCGGTGAATATCGCTCCGCTTCCGCACGCTGCGCCGGTATAATCATGATCAAGGTAATAGCTGTTATCCACGCCGTATACTACGGGATAGTTTATCACAGTACCCTCACAGTAGATCCAGCCGATCACGCTGCTGTTAAGGGACGTCAGCTTTGCAAAATCTACCTCTATCGGCACAGCCGGAACGGCAGGTTCTTCAGGAACCGGTGCATTATTCGGCTCAGTCTGTCCCGGTGAAACGTCTATCCACGACGCAGCAGTCTGGCTTCCCGTGTTTACGTCTTGCGCCGACGGCTTGGTGAACTGATCCGCGGCTGAATCGTATACCTCTCTGTCCGCTGCATACTCCCTGCGCAGCAGCAGGAACCTCGCCGCGGAAAAAACGAAAACGCCAGCAAATACTATTATCAGTATAGTCCTTACAGTTTTTCGCATAAGCTCTCCCGTCAACGCGTCCTGATGTGCACGGCGCTCTTTTGCCTGTATCTCCTGCTTTCGCGTATGATCGAACCCAGAATATCGAACATAACTCCGCAGCCGGCAAGACAGACCAGATATATCTTTCCCATCGTATCGGAGATGACCATCATATAGTTCCCCAGCACGGGAACGGAATACTTCACCCGGCCGATAACCGCACTGTAAGGCACAGGCTCAAAGTCTGCGATCTCGTTGGCATCGCCCTTGGTGACTATCTCGCAGGAGATCTTATAGTTTTCGAGCACGCGGTGGGTCACAGTGCTGCCATTGTCCATAAATGCGATGATCTCTCCCGGCGCCAGTTCCGCAGGGTCCGCTTCAACTACATAGACCGCGCTCCCTACCGGGACGGCAGGTTCCATGCTTGCGCTCACAACGTTATATATCTGATATCCCAGCAGGCGCGGGACTGTAAGCGACGCAGCCACAGCCACCACCAGCAGGATGATCAGTGTACCGATAATACTGCAAAGGGCGGGAATTATATTCCCGCCCTTTCCGGTTTTATTCGTTTTTGAGGGCTTATTTGATGTTTTCATCAGCTAAGGCATTCCTTTCGGATCTACTGTTGAATCTTTTTCGTCCTCGCTCTCTTTCTTTTTACGGTAGAAAAGGAAATACCAGAAAAGGAAAGCTATAAAGAGAATAATGAGGATTATGAACAGGATAAGTCCAGCTTTCATAATGATCTTATTTGCTTCCTCAGACTGCGAAGTATTGTCCTCGGGAAGATCGGGTTTATCTGCCAACGGCACGTCCATATCCAGGATATCCTGGGTAACGGGCGGCTGCACAGTTATATCAGCGCCTCCGCCGCCTCCGGCGTTCCCGCCGCCACCAACTACTCCGCCGCCGGCATTTCCGCCGCCGCCAACTACTCCGCCGCCGGCATTTCCACCGCCGCCAACTATTCCGCCGCCGGCATTTCCACCGCCGCCAACAACGACGACAGCCCCTCCGTTAGTCACCGCGTAATACTGGAAAGTCCAGGTGGCATCCTCAGTGAGAGTGCCGGTGATATAGTTGTAGTTCGGAGCGTAACCTTCGATATAAAGGGCTTTGACCATTGGCTTGTCGCCCTTGTTGCAGTTCAGGATCCTGTCCTCGGCAAGCTGCTGGCCATTGGCGTTTTCATACCTTATGGTAAGAGTGACAAGATCGGTTCTTAAACCGTATACAACAACGAAGTCAGTATCATGCGTAACTGCGGGAAGGTCGGTATAAAACGGATTGATATCCTTTCCGCTCTCGCGTATGCCCTTTACGTAGTATCTGGCTGCCGCATCTGCATTCAGCGTAACATCGGAGACGCTGAAGCTCTCGGGATCCTTGACCATGGTCTCGCCGCCGATCGTGCCCTGATTGCCGGTGAAGATACGGATCATGTACCCGTCTTCCGCGGCAAAAACTCCTGTGCTCATCGAAGCTACAAGACAGATCACAAAGAAAATGGAGAGAAGGGTTCTTAAATACTTCATATCTCAGCCCTTCCTCTTTCCGAAATACTTCCGGTCCGTGATCCCGTCGAGCACGAAGTAAAGCAGTCCGAGCCCGCCGACAAGCATTCCTATGTAGAGCAGAGTAAAGTTATGGTCGTCACCGGTCTTAACCACGGAACTATTGGGGACCTCCACCGCGAAGCGCATCCTTAGATCCGCGTTTTTAGTCTGATAATTGTTTCCCTGGGTCTCGCCGTCAAGTTTTATCTTCAGATCAACGATCCCTCCGAGTCCTGCAGCTATCCTGTCGACGAAGAAGTAGTCCTTCAGGCTCCTTGTTGCCTCTTTCAGGCCTTCATAACCGCTTGGCGCATCTTCACCGCCCACACGGTCACTGCTGTAGATCTCATCTACTGTTCCGTCTGCATGGGTATATGTGAGCTCATATGTATATCCGCCGCCGCTTTTCGAACTAGACTCAAGCGATTTCACGACCTCGTTCCACATATACCAGTCAACTTCGCTGCTGTACCGGTTGACCAACCATATCTGGATCCACAGATCGTCTCCGGGTTCGAGTTTTTTGATGAGCTTGTTAATGGCGCCGTCTTGAAAGTGGCTACCCATCGTCCTGTTTGCCGTGAATTCCACTTGCCCGAGCCAGT
>CACYDX010000286.1 GCA_902773255.1 Oscillospiraceae bacterium | reverse complement strand
GGCATACGTGGAAGAGAAGAAGGCAATGCTCGCAAAGTACGGCCTTAAGACCTGGGCACTCGGTTCCCACCTCACCGGCCAGTGCGTAGGCGACCTGTGGGATCCGAGACTTGACGGATTTGCTCCGGGAGCGCTTGCCGGAAAGCCGGACGAGATCAGAGCATGGGGCATCGAAGAGATGAAGTGGACTGCCAAGGCAGCAAAGGCCATGGGCGTGAGCATAGTGACCGGCTTCATGGGCAGCCCGATCTGGAAGTACTGGTACAGCTTCCCGCAGACCAGCGAAGAGATGGTAGAGGCAGGCTTCGATGAGATCGTTGAACTGTGGACCCCGATATTCGACGTGTTCGATGAGTGCGGCGTAAAGTTTGCGCTTGAAGTACACCCGACAGAGATTGCATTTGACTACTATTCCGCAAAGAAGCTGCTCGAGAAGTTCAACTACAGGAAGACCCTCGGCTTCAACTTCGACCCGAGCCACCTTGTATGGCAGGGCATGAAGCCGCAGCTGTTCCTGAGGGACTTTGCAGACAGGATCTACCACGTACACATGAAGGACGTGAAGATGAACCTTGACGGCCGCACCGGCATCATCGGCTCACACATCACCTTCGGCGACACCCACAGAGGCTGGAACTTTGTATCGATGGGCCACGGCGATGTTGACTTCGACGCGATCACACGCGAGCTGAACCAGATGGGCTACAAGGGACCTCTGAGCGTGGAATGGGAAGACAGCGGCATGGAGCGTGTGGCAGGAGCCACCGAGTCCTACGAAGTCGTCCGCAGGATGAACTTCGACAAGTCCGATGTGGCTTTCGACGCTGCACTTGCCAACGAATGACCTGCAGGAGGACTGCAAATGTCTGATAAATATCTTATAGGTATAGACGTCGGCACTTCGGGATGCAAGATAATCGCCGTCGATGAAGGCAGAGTAATTGCATCTGAAACAGTCTCCTATCCCCTTTCCAGACCCAAGGCCGGTTGGAGCGAGCAGAATCCCGCTGACTGGTGGGAAGGCGTATGCAGAGGTCTCAAAGCTGTTACCGAAGGGATCGCGGACAAGATCGCAGGCGTTTCCATGTCCGGTCAGATGCACGGTATGGTCGCTCTTGACAAGGATCTTAACGTTATCCGTCCAGCTATTCTCTGGAACGATCAGCGCACGGAAAAACAGTGTGATGAAATCACGGCAGCAGCCGGCGGACTTGAAGGTCTGCTCGGCTTTACCAACAATATGATGCTCACCGGTTACACCGGCGGCAAAATCCTCTGGGTAAAGGAAAACGAGCCTGATAACTATGCAAAGATATGCAAAATCGTCAATCCCAAAGACTATATTGTTCTGAAGCTCACCGGCAATCTCATCACAGACGTTTCCGATGCTTCAGGCACGGGCTTCTTCGATGTTGAAAACAGAACATGGGCTTATGAACTTATGGACAAGTGCGGGATAGACCGTTCCTTCTTCGTTGAGCCGCTCGAATCCACTGACAAGGCCGGCGAAATCAGCTCCGAGGCTTCCGGCTATACCGGCATTCCCGCGGGAGTTCCCGTGTTCGCAGGCGGCGGTGACGCAGTCATTTCCACCATTGCAATGGGTCTGACAGATCAGAGCAAGATAGGCGTCACGGTCGGCACATCCGGTGTCGTCGCCATGAGCCTTCCCGGATACGGCTTCAATCAGGGCGGCCTGCTTCAGATGTTCTGCGGAAACCTTCCCGGCAGCTATGTTGCCTTCGGCTGCACACTTTCCGCTGCCGGTTCTTACCAGTGGCTGCGTGACGCTCTGTTCCCGGACTATAAGTTCAGTGAACTGAATGACCTTGCTGAAGCCGTTCCCTGCGGCAGTGACGGACTTATTTTTCTGCCGTATCTGACCGGTGAACGCTGTCCCCTGTTTGACTCATCCGCAACAGGCAGTTTCACAGGGATCTCCAACATTATGAGCAAGGGACATTTTGCAAGAGCAGTTATGGAAGGAGTTGCCTTCTCTCTCAAGCAGGTCTATGATCTGATCCAGGAAGTAAAGCCTGTCAAGCCGAACTACATGGTCATCTCCGGAGGCGGTGCCAAAGGACACCTCTGGCGTCAGATTTTCGCCGACATCTTTGAGATGCCTGTTGTGACCGCTTTCGGCAGCGCCGAAGGCGGAGCATACGGCGCTGCCCTTATAGCCGGAATCGGATGCGGACTGTGGGATGCCAAGCAGGCCGGAGAACTCTGCGCAGTTGAAACTGTTACCGAACCCAATCCCGAACACTTTGAAATCTACAGAGCCGTTGCCGCAAAGTACAAGAGGCTCTACGGATGCATAAAATCAGCAGACTAAAATTTTACATTACAGGAGAAAACAATGAGCTATTTTGAGAATGTCCCCCAGGTGAAGTATGAAGGCAAAAACAGCAAAAACCCCTTTGCTTTCAAATTCTACAACCCTGAAGAAGTAATCCTCGGCAAAAAGATGAAGGATCATCTCCGTTTCGCAATGGCATACTGGCACACCATGAATGCTGACGGCACCGATCCTTTCGGCTCCGGCACTCTCGACCGCAGCTTCGGCAAAGATGATCCCATGGAAAGAGCATACGCCAAAGTCGACGCTGCATTCGATCTCATGACCAAGCTCGGCATCGAGTACTTCTGTTTCCACGATGTTGACATTGCACCGCAAGGCAACAGCCTTGAAGAGTTCAAGCAGAACCTCTCCGACATCACCGACTACATCAAGGAAAAGATGGATGCCACCGGCATCAAGCTGCTTTGGGGCACAGCCAATGTTTTCAGCAATCCCCGCTACATGAGCGGCGCCGGCACCTCCCCCAATGTTGATTCCTTTGTCTGCGCAGCTGCTCAGATCAAGAACGCCATCGATGCCACCATCAAACTCGGCGGTCAGGGCTATGTTTTCTGGGGCGGCCGTGAAGGCTACGACACCCTGCTCAACACCGACATGGACTTCGAACTCAAGAATCTTGCCCGCCTGCTCACCATGGCACGCAACTATGCCCGTTCAAAGGGCTTCAAGGGTGTATTCTACATTGAGCCCAAACCGAAAGAGCCAACCAAGCATCAGTATGACTTCGACGCTGCCACTGCTATCGGATTCCTGAGAGCCAACGGTCTCGCCGATGACTTCAGAATGAACATCGAGAACAATCACGCCACTCTCGCAATGCACACCTTCCAGCATGAACTCAGAACAAGCGCCATCAACGGCATGTTCGGCTCCGTTGACGCAAACCAGGGCGATGACATGCTCGGATGGGATACCGACATGTTCCCCTCGAACGTTTACGACTGCACGATGGCAATGTATGAGATCATCAAAGCCGGCGGCTTCACCACAGGCGGTCTGAACTTTGACTCCAAGGTACGCCGTCAGTCCTACACTCCGGAAGATATCGCCTATGCGCACATCCTCGGTATGGACAGCTTTGCTCTCGGTCTTCGCGCTGCCGCCGCTCTCATCGAAGACGGTCGCGTCGACAAGTTCGTTGAAGAGAGATACTCCAGCTGGAAGAGCGTTCTCGGTGAACAGATCCTTGCTGACAAATGCACTCTCGATCAGCTCGAAGCTGTTGCCGGCGACTGCTGGGATACCAAAGTCCCGTCCGGACGCGAAGAGTACCTCCAGGAGATCATCAACTCCGTTCTCTTCAGTCTCTGATAATCAGCCCTTTTCTGAACAGCCGCTGTTCAGACCTACAATTCCAAAGATCCGGATAACCGGATCTTTGGAGTGTTCTAATTTTTATATAGGAGTTACCTGATGAAAACTGCTTTAAGTTTCGAACTTGTAAATATGTATTCCAGCCTTGCTGACAATATGTATCTGAATTACAAGTGGTATTGGGAGAACCTCACCGACTGGACTGCCGCGACCGGTTTTGACTCCATTTCCCTCACCCTTGTTCCCAATCAGTTCAACGTCGGCAGAGGCGGCGCTCCCCGCTGCACTCTTGCTATCAACACGAAATACGGCTCAGCGAAGGGCTACCTTGCTTTCCTCAATGACCGCGGCATAAAGAACGTAAGCTCATTCAATATCTCTGCTCAGTCTGTATTTGCTGACATGTTTGAGAGCGGCAGGAAATTTGAGGAGCTCTACGACATTCTTTTTGAACATGCCGATGACACTTCAGATATGCTCGCACAGCTTGGAGGAAGCTGCCTAAACGTCTCCCCTACTCCCGCTATTGCAGCTCTGAAAGCAAATCTCGGAGATGATGAGACAGCTCTGGCCAAGTTCGCTGACGAAGCCATCGATTGCATCAACAAGATCGGCGCCATGACTGCAAAGAAGGGCGTTCGCACCTGCATCACCAATGAATTCTGGACACTTGCAAGGGGTAATAATCTCGATGGATTCTTTGAAAAACTGGACAAGGCAAATGTAGGTTATACTGCCAGCACTGCAATGCTGAAAATAGCCGGAGTAGATCCCGTAGCATTTATAGAGAAGTATCTTGACAACATGGGATGTGTGTTCTTCAATGATACCGCTTTTGTAGACAAGGTGGGCGTCTATGCGACCACCACCCCCGAATATGCTCAGGAAGGCGATCAGCAGAGGCTATACAGAGACCTGGGACTTGGCGATGTTGATTTTGCAGCCGTTTACAAACTCCTCAAGGACAAAGGCTTTGACGGCTATGTTGTTCTGGAGCCCAGATATACAACCAATGTCCCTCGTGCGGTCCTCCGTACCCGTACATTCTGGACAAAGCTGACCAAGGAGGCATGATGCTATGAATACAAGCGAAAGAAATATCAACTATTCCTACATGATGAACCAGTGGGGTAACATCAACTACAAAAAGGTCAGAAACTTCGATGAATGGTTCATGGGCGACTTTGATGACTCCTATTACTTTCAGGACTGGGATAAGATCCTTCGCTATCATGCAGGGGCCGGCTTCAAAGGCATAGAGATCATGATCTTCCAGGTTCCCACCATGCTCAATCTGTTCGGCAGCATGAAAAATTTCAAGGAATTCGCCAATGAGCGCGGCATAGAGAAGATCTCCGGAATGTTCAGCCATCACATCGGATCCGAGGACAAGCGCAACCATGAGAGGATATTCGCTCTCGAGCGTCAGGCTATCGACGCTCTTGCCGATTGCGACGGTATTAACCTGATTATCCAACCCTGCGGTCAGTATTACGGCACCGGTCCTCTCTCCGCAGAAGGACTTCAGAACGCAGCTGATTGCATGAACGAGGTAGGCCGCATGGCCGCCGACAAGGGACTTGTGGCTTCCATCCATAACGAGTTCTGGTGCGCTGTAAACAAATACGACCACAACAAGTTCATCGATCTGTGCGACCCGAGATATGTATTCTACTGCCTCGATACCGCACAGGTATCCATCATGGGAATAGACATCCTTGAATTCTACAAAGAGTATCACGAGAGAGTTCAGTACTTCCATGTAAAGGACACCACCAAGAAGGCTGCCAGCGATGCAGAACGCTTCCAGGCAGGAGCCGAGCAGGCAGATGACGGAACACGCTGGTTCTGGGAACCGGGCGGCGGCTTTGTCGATTTCCCGGGTCTTTGGAAGCTTATGAAACAGTACGGCCACAAGGGCTGGGTCGGCATAGAATCCGACGGCACCCCCAATCCCCTTGCCACCATGCTTCTCACCAAAAACTACATCGACACTGTTCTCGATCCCATCTATTACTGATAACAGCAACAAAAACACGGGGCCATACAGCCCCGTGTTTTTTTATGTCAAATCAATAATCAATCTTTAAAACCGGTCCATGCAGGAACACCGGAATACTTCTTGAGCTCTTCCTCTCCGTCCAAAACACGGATAGCACCTGCCGCCATAGCCTCCATCTCAAATTCGCCGGGATAGGCAAATACAGGCGCGATCCAGCCGCAGTGCTCATTGATATAGTTCACAAGATCCTTATTGTGAACCAGGCCGCCGCCCAGAAGTATACCGTCGACCTTGCCGCAAAGCACTGCCGCCATTTCTCCGATATACTTGGTCGTCTGATAAAGGAAAGCATTCCATGTACGCTCGGCTTCCTTATCTCCGTTTTTCGCTCTCTCGGTCAGTTCGCGGCCGTCCGCAGTCCCACAGAGGCTCAGGAATCCGCCGGTCTTCATCATCATGGCTCTCAGCGCCTTTACATCGGCTCCGCCGGCTAAATAATCCAGTATACCTACAACAGGAATGGTGCCGCAGCGCGTCGGCGCCATGGGCCCGTCGCCACCGACTATATCGTTACCGTCGATCATCTTGCCCTTGCAGTGTGCAGATACGGATACACCGCCGCCCAGATGGCAGACTATGAAGTTGCATTCCTCATATTTCTTTCCTATTTTATGAGCATGGCGGATAGCAGTTTCTTTCAGATTGAGTGCGTGCAGATGGGATGTGCGATAAATACCTTTAATTCCCGTTACTCTTGCAAGATCACAGAATTCATCCGTATCGGGTGCGTTTACGACAAATCCCGGTTTCCCGTATTTCTCAGCGAGCGCATGCGCTATCTGCGGTCCGAGGCAGGCAGGGTGAACAACGCCGTTGAAGCAGGTCCTTGCGTGCTCAAGAACGACCTCATCAAGGTCATAAGTGCCGCCTTCCATGGAAAGCAGGCCGCCACCTCTTCCGACAAAGCCATCGACATCGTCAAGAGTGAATCCCGCAGCGGCAAGCTCGTTCATAATAATCTCCGTGCGGTATTCATACTGCTCGGAAAGATCCTTGAACTGCTTAAGTTCATCTGCGCTGTGGGCGATATTCTTGCTGAAGAGGCATTCCTCGCCGTTGAAAAGGGCGACTTTTGTTGAAGTTGAACCCGGGTTTATCGCGAAGATCTTATAGGCCATGGTTTTATACCTCACTAATTATATTTATTATTTAAGTATGTTCCTATTCTATATGATAACGCGTGATTAGTCGAGCACTTTTTTCACTTCCGGGGCTCTTCTGTAGAGTATTGTCAACTTTTTCAGTTCTGCTGCAAGCTCGCTGTCAATCGCACCGGGAAGCATGCGCCAGCACCAGTTGCCCTGAGGATTGCCCGGTGTGTTCATACGGCAGCTGCCCGGCCGTTCGAGCAGATCCTGCATCGTGCAAACGAAAAGCACTGAGGCTGAAGCCATACCGGTGCGAATGAACGCGCGGCACCAGCTCTCGTCATCCGACTTGTGCATATACTCTTTTGCAAAGACGAGATCCTTGCCGGGTGCAGTTTTCAGCCATCCGAGAGTGGTCTCATTATCGTGCGTGCCTATATAACACACACTGTTCTTTTCAATGTTATGCGGCAAATAATCAGAATCCCCGTCGGCATAAAATGCGAACTGGAGGATCTTCATACCCGGAAGCTTCGAATCACTGAGGAGCTTCCTGACCTCCGGTGTGGGATATCCCAGATCCTCGGCAATGAACTCAAGATCGGAAAACCAGCTGGTAAGCATACCCACGAGTTCCATGCCGGGGCCTTTTCTCCATTTTCCGTTAACAGCCGTCTTATCGCCATTGGGTACCGCCCAATAGCTCTCTATGCCTCTGAAATGGTCTATCCTGATCACATCATAGAGCCTTGCCACGCCTTCTATCCTGCGTATCCACCAGCCGTATCCGTCAGCTTTCATCTTTGCCCAGTCGTATAGCGGATTTCCCCAAAGCTGTCCGTCAGCCGTGAAATCATCCGGCGGCACACCGGCCACCTCAGTCGGCACATACTTTTCATCAAGCTGGAAGAATTCCGGCTCGCTCCATACATCCGCAGAGTCAAGAGCGACATATATGGGCACATCACCAATGAACTTTATTCCATGTTTCTCTGCATAGGCTCTCAGTTTGGTCCACTGATCAAAGAACAGATACTGGGTGAACACCCAGAAGCTTATTTCATCCGAGAGCTCCCATCTGTAATAATCGAGCACATCCGGCTTTCTCATTCTCACTTCATCCGGCCATTCGATCCAGCTCACCATACCGAAATGGACCTTGAGACTCATGAAAAGAGCATAGTTTTCCACCCAGCCTGCGTTTTTTGCCCTGAATGCCTGTATCTGAGATAAAAGCCTGTCTTTGGAGTTGTCATAGGCTTTCCGCAGAATCCTGAACCTGTTCTGATAGATCAGTCCGTAGTCCACTTTATCCGGCTCGGATCCCCACTCTATCCCGGCAAGATCCTCTTCGGAAAGCATCCCTTCCCTTATAAGCTCATCCGGATCGATAAAATACGGATTTCCAGCAAAGCTCGAAGGTGATGCATAGGGGCTGTCGCCATAGCTGGTGGGTCCCAGCGGAAGAAGCTGCCAGTAAGTCTGTCCCGCTTCCTCCAGAAAATCGATAAACTTTCTGGCTTCTTCACCGAGATTGCCAATACCGTATTTTGACGGCAGAGAAGACATTGGCATAAGTATG
>CACYDX010000285.1 GCA_902773255.1 Oscillospiraceae bacterium | reverse complement strand
CCGGAAACAGGGACAGGCTCTGCTGGACGGTCTCAAAGAACTCAAGGGTGACGGACCTTATAATGTAGAATTGTTCGGCGGCGGTCCTGCAGACCCTAACGCGCCTAACTTCTTCAAGGGAGCAATGGAAATACTGCAGCCAGAGATAGATGCAGGAAATATCGTAGTAGTTTCCGGACAGACAGAGTTCACAAAGTGTGCAACTGAGGACTGGGATAACGGAAAAGCTCAGAAGCGTATGGAGTCGATCCTGGCAGGCCATTACAGCGATAAGGATATTCAGGGAGTACTGTCGCCTAATGATGGTATAGCACGAGCCATTCTTACAGCGTGCGAGGATGCAGGACAGCCTGTACCAGTTGTGACCGGTCTTGATGCTGAGAACGAATCAGTTAAGCTTGTCTGGGAAGGCAGGCAGTACTGTACAGTAGCAAAGCCGACACAGGATCTTGTATCGAAGACAGTAGAGATAATCGGCCATCTGCAGAAAGGTGAGGGTATGCCTGAAGCAGACACGACAGTCGATAACGGCAAGACAGAAGTTCCTGTATATGAGCTGCCTCCGGTCGTTGTTACTAAGGCTAACGCAAAAGAAGTATTTGCAAATGACCCTGAACGTATGGATCTTCTGAAATAACATGCATTAACAGCAAGCGAGATCGTTGAAAGAATCGATCTCGCTTGCTTGAAATGACAGGGGACCGGTTGTTGACAAATACTGCTGTATCGGATAATATATGAAACTTGGGTGACAGTCGAAGTACTGCCGCTTTTTATTGTTCATTTCATGAACCACATAATATCAACATAAAACGGATATGTATACTTAACAAAGCAGGCGTTAAATAAAGAAGACACCTGCCACTTTATGACGGTCGATCTATTATATATTTGAAATCAGGGGAGAATGATGAAAAAGGCCATTACTGTTATGATGATGATAATATTTGCGATCTCTGCTGCCGGCTTTGAGGTGTCGGCAACTTCTGAGGATCGCAGTGACTATCGTGTTCATGACGATCGGTTTTATAATTCTCTTATCGTAGATGGTGTTGATGTATCGATATATCAGGACGAAGATATCGACTGGCATGCCGCAAAAGAATCCGGCATCGATTTCGCTATAATGAGGGTCTCTCTGACACGCAATATAACGGGCACCATTGAAGCTGACAGCATGTTCAGGGAGCATTATAAAAATGCTGAAGATGCAGGGATGATGTGCGGTGTCTATGCATTCTCGCAGGCAGCAAACGCTGAAGATGGGGCAAGGGAAGCTGAGTTTGCAATATCAAGGCTGAAGAAACTGGGAATAGGACCGGAAGATCTTATGCTGCCTGTATACATGGATTATGAGTTTCTTAACAAGAACTGGAGCAAACTCAGGGATCTCACAGAGGAAGACGCAATAGCCGCAGCGAAGTCATTCTGCAAAACTGTCCAGTCATATGGATATGATGCGGGTATATACGCAAATTCATACTTCTTCTCAACATATCTGAACAATGGTTCTGATCTTCCTGATAATGTAGATCTCTGGATCGCTCAATACAGTGACTCTATCGGTTCAAAATGCCGGTATACAAAATGGCAGTACAGCGACTCAGCGAGAGTTGCTGATAGTAATTCTGCATCAGCTGACAGAGTCGACATCAATTACTGGTACATAGACAAGAAGACCGGGGATTCAGCAATAAATATCAGCGGCAGTACTAATGTAGAATATACCGGCAATCCTGTTCTTCCGGAATTCGGGATCCATGACGGAGAAGAGCATCTTATAAAAGGCGTGGACTACATTATTGGAGGCATAAGGAATGTAGATTCAGATTCAGATTCATATGCATATATCAAGGGCATAGGTGATTATGAAGGATACGCCCTTGTGCCGATCTATATCAAGAATCAGGAATATGATAAGATCAATCTGCCGTCCAAGGTCATCACAGATACCAATTTTGAGACTTCAGGCTACCTGGTATATTCTGATACAGGCAGAACTAACATCGGCATCATACCTGAAGGAACAACAGCAGGTGAGATGCTGTCCAATATAAAGATCTCCAGTGAGGACTATTACATAGGTATCATAGACCCTGATGGCAAGAGTCTGTCGGAAGATGATGAAATAGTTTTCAGTGATATGCTCGGTATTTACAGAGGCAAAGATGACACTCTTATCGGAACTATCGATATAGAAACAGAAAACGAAAAAGGAATAAATCATTTAAGACATAAATAGGAAAACAGAATATTTCTGTAATATCAACAAAGTGGCTATAATAGCCTGAAACGTTGAATTTGACTGCGGAAAGAAATTTCCTTTATAGATTGAAAAGGTGAGAGGCGTAATTTCAAGGGGTTGCGCCTTTTATAATGCCTCCATAAAGGAAAAATCTTTCCGTAACATAAAGGAAAATGCTTTCCACGACGGAAAAAATGTGCAGAAAATATGAAAAAAGTGGCGAAAGAAACGAATTTCCGTTATAAAATGCGGCAAAGTAAAAAATATCTCAAAGATGCATATTTATAGATCCGCACTTTATAAAGGAACTTCGGTGCTTTATTCATAGTTATGCATACATAAACATAGCTGGAAAAGGTCAGGGAAAAAGACGAAAAAAGATCAGCACAAAGTGTAGTAAATATGCTACAATATAAACCTACAGAACAAATGTTCTATAACTACGCGCAGATCAAACGACCACAAGATAAAAGAAAGGCAGGCAGCTATGTCATCAAGAAGGATATGCATCGATTTCCGCCCGTCAAGAGGCCATGAGATTACAGCTCTCGTATACACTGTACTCAAGCATCATAGCGCTAAGCAGGGAAAAGGCGGCAAAGCGGCTTTTATAGTAAGAGAAGCATACAAGAATTACGACCCGGCCGAATCAGTCCAGACTACAAACATGATCGACTTCGCAACTACAGCAAAGGCTTTCGTGAACGAGTACAAGATAGGAAGCAAAGAAGACATCCTGTCAGTCATCATGGATGAGCCACTGGCAGAAGACATTGAGCTTATGGTGCCGGATGAAAAGACCTTCTCGTTCTCCGAGGATGAAAAGACATCGGCGAAGCTTCTGGATACGCTGGATGGCATCAGGTTCCGCGACAGAGGGACCCTGATTGCGACAATGGTCTACCAGTACTTCGCACACGGGCACGATGAATATTACAATCACTTTGCTGCAGTAAGGCTGCTGGACGCACTGAAATCGGAGTACATAGTAGCGGATCTTATCGGCACGAAAAAGTTCAACACGCTCATTAGCTTCATTGAGTGTGCTGCTGCAGAAGAGATGGCAAAGTACAGCCACAAGGAACCCGAGTCTGTATCGTCAGACGAGCTGAGGGCGTTTATGGGGGTAAAAGTAAAGAACTAGCTGTGCGTGAATACCAGTCAGGAGGCTGCATAAACGCGGCCTCTTTTAGTTTACCGATAATTTCTGCACGTTATTCGACATCCAAAGCACTTTATCCGACACTGAAAGCACTTTCATCTTCCGACCTATTGCAACTGCCATACGCACGCTGTACAGTAGCCTCAGAACGCTGAAATCCAGCCTGTGAAAGGAGTTTACATGTTAACAGAGGTATTCATCAAAAAGGCTTTACGGGACGCTATGGAAGAGTATGCTGCCGGGCATGACGGGAAGAGAGGCATATCAAAGATCGACGCCATCGAGGCGGTCACGAAGCTGGGTGGAGACATGGATGATGTAAGGGCAGTGATGACTAAGGCTGTGGATCTGCTGATACTGGAGAAGGATCGGGACAGGTTCGTATAAGGAGTTGACCGCAGTCAAGAAAGAATCTACAATATTGATAAGATTGAAAATAGCTTCATTATGAAGCGAGAAGGAGAACTTCATGTTGAAGAAAAGAATTGCTGTTATAGTATCTCTTACATTGATCATGAGCCTGACGGTCCCTGTG
>CACYDX010000284.1 GCA_902773255.1 Oscillospiraceae bacterium | reverse complement strand
TGTCCCTGCCGGGACCGGAGGCGCCTGGACGCCGCATGCGCAAAGCAATGAGATTATGGAAACCAGAAGACCAATTATTAATATTTTCTTCAAATTCGAACACTTCCCATCTTTACAAAATATGCTATAATCCAATTACAATAATATTTCGCAAACCAGATTTCTGTAGTGATATTTTATACCAAAACAGGATCATGTCAAGATATTTAAAAAATTTATTTTCGATTTACGAAAAAAGTCTTGACAAAATGGTTTCAAAATATTACATTCTATTTGTGCCCATCAATATGAGCACAAGCATCCGTCACAGGTATCATCATGCTGCGATGACGGAAATCGTAGGGAAAGGAGGAAACAAAATGCGCAAAAAGCTATTCAGGTCTTTTTCTTCTGTAGTTCTGGTGGTGGTGCTGCTTTTGTCCGTTGCATCCATCTCCGCTTCAGCCGACATGACTGCAACAGTTATCTATGACAATACACCCGCCCGTGAAGGACCCGGAAACAATTATAAACCTCTTTATTACTTAAATACCGGGAAATCGGTAACTGTGGTAAGTATGGATTCCGCCGGCTGGTGCAAGGTCAAGATCGGGGGTAATACCGCCTATATCCATTGCTGGTATCTGGAACAGGCGAAAAACACCGTCTATACCGTCTCTGACCCTTATCCCGCTTATATCAAAAGTGACGGCGCCGCGCTGCGTGTGGCTCCGAATGAGGCATATCCCGCGGTGACCACTCTCAAAAAGGGCCAGGTCCTTCTGGTAACAGAGGAGCACACAAGCGGCTGGTGCGGCGTTCTGGTGAATGGCGTTCCCGGTTATGTATTCGGTTCATATATCAATCGGGGTTACAATGTAACACCTACCAGTTCCGGAAACTATGACGCATACGTAAACACCAACGGTACCAATGTACGTATCGGACCCGATCAGTCATTTGCTTCGCTGGCCTCGCTGCCCTACGGAACTGCAGTGCATGTCGATCAGGTGCTTACCAATGGCTGGTGCATCGTAACGATCAACGGTCTGCCCGGTTTTATCAACGGCTCGTATCTGAATAACGGTCAGTTTATCGACACCGTTGCTCCAACCATAGTAGCTGCGTCCGGGACGGGCTATATCAATACCAGCGGAGCGGAGTTCCGCGTCGCCCCGAACACTCAGGCCCCAAGCATGGTAGCTTTGCCTAAAGGCATTGCTGTTCAGATCACAGAGAAAACGACAAACGGCTGGGTCCACATCACAATCAACGGCGTGCCTGGCTGGGTGTATGGTGCATACATCAACGACGGCACATATACCCCGGAGACACCCGGATTCGATCCTACAGTGACGAAATCGGCTGTCAACAGTGCCGGAGTCATCAGTGCCAACGGTGCGGCAGTGCGTACTTATCCCAGTTCACTGGCTCCCACAGTCGCCACTCTGCCCGCGGGAATGCCCGTACAGGTCGTGGACTCTTACTCCAACGGATTCTACAGTGTATTAATCAACGGACTGCCCGGCTTTGTATACGGCAGCTATCTGCTGATACCGTAATACTCCAGAAAAAATCACCGATCCGTCTGACATCAGTTGTCAGACGGATCTTTCTTTATATCCTCCGTTAAATATGCAGTCATTTTTCTTGCATATCGCCTGAAAATAAATTAAAATAAAAAAGTTTCAGTGATCATCCCGGAACTGATATTTCGGAGAACATTTTTATGAATGAAAGCATAATCAGATTTGACGCCGGAAGCTGCGATATCGCTGTCATCGGCGCGGGCCACGCCGGTATAGAAGCGGCTCTTGCAGCAGCAAGGCTCGGCCTCGATACCATATGCTTTACCATCAACCTCGACAGCGTCGGCAACATGCCCTGCAACCCGGCCATAGGCGGTACCGGCAAGGGCCATCTGGTGCGTGAGCTGGACGCACTCGGGGGAGAAATGGCTAAAGCAGCGGACAAAGCCTGTATCCAGTACCGCATGCTGAACACGGGAAAGGGCCCGGCTGTACACTCCCTGCGCGCTCAGGCTGACAGACGGCGCTATCAGGAGATAATGAAGCACACCCTTGAGCTTCAGGAAAGGCTCCGTGTGAAGCAGGCCGAGGTCATAGATATAATAACGGAAAACGACGCCGTCAGCGCAGTTGTCACTGCGACAGGCGCGGTATATTCCTGCAGGGCAGCCGTTATCGCAACAGGTACATATCTTGCAGGCCGCACCATAACCGGCGAAGCGGTAAAGACCTCAGGGCCTGACGGACTGGCAGCATCCGTTCCGCTCGGAGTCCGTCTCAGAGAGGCGGGACTGCCGATGAGAAGGTTCAAGACGGGAACGCCGCCCAGAGTGAACGCCCGTAGCGTCGATTTTTCAAAGATGGAGATACAGCGCGGCGACGACAGGACAGAACCCTTCTCCTTCTCCACAGTCGAAATGCCTGAAAACCGCGCCGTATGCTATCTTACATATACAAATGAGCGTACGCATGAGATCATACGTGAGAATCTCGGCAGAAGCCCGATATACTCAGGCGTTATAGAGGGTACCGGACCGCGCTACTGCCCGAGCATAGAGACGAAGGTAATGACCTTCCCTGATAAGAAACGCCACCAGCTTTTCGTGGAGCCCATGGGACTGAACACCGAGGAGCTCTACATACAGGGCTTTTCATCTTCCATGCCTGAGGAGATACAGATCCGCATGCTCCATACCGTGCCGGGGCTTGAGAACGCCGAGATGACGCGATGCGCCTATGCCATCGAGTATGACTGCATAGATCCCACTGCATTGTATCCTACTCTGGAAAGCAAGCAGATAAGCGGCTTATACGGAGCCGGTCAGTTCAACGGATCATCCGGATATGAGGAGGCCGCCGTTCAGGGATTTGTGGCAGGTGTTAACGCCGCGCTGAAACTGCTGGGGCGCGAGCCCTTCATACTGCGCAGAAGCGAGGGTTATATCGGCGCGCTTATAGATGACCTTGTTACCAAAGGCACGAACGAGCCATACCGCATGATGACATCACGCAGCGAATACAGACTCCTGCACAGGCAGGACAACGCCGATGAGAGGCTGAGCGGAAAAGGTTTTGAGATAGGCCTCGTCAGCAAAGAGCGGCTCGATGCGGTAAAAGCCAAGTATGCCACTGTGGATGATGAGATCAGCAGACTGGAAAGCACCCACATCGGACCATCTCAGGAACTTGCCGATATGCTTGCCGCTCTCGGCACGACCTGCCCTGCAAGCGGAACATCCCTTGCGGATCTTCTGCGAAGACCGCAGGTGGGATATGCCGATCTGGCGCAATTCGACCCCTCCCGTCCGGATCTCCCCAGGGCAGTTACAGAACAGACGGAGATCAGACTGAAGTATGAGGGATATATAAAGAGGCAGCTCAAACAGATAGATGAGTTTTCCAGAATGGAAAGCCGGCATATACCGGAGGATATAGATTATTCAAAGGTCACCGGACTCAGGCTGGAGGCCCGGGAAAAACTTGCCAGAATACGGCCGGATAACTTCGGCAGGGCAAGCCGTATATCCGGCGTATCCCCTGCCGACATTTCGGTCCTTATGATATATACGGAGCAAAACAGATGAAGATCGTACTGGGTTTTTCAGGCGGTGTCGATTCGAGCGTAAGTGCAATGCTCCTCAAAGCAGAAGGCCATGAGGTCTTCGGACTGTATCTTGGCAATGCGGACGAAGCAGCCAGAGACAGCGCAATATCCACAGCGGAGCATACAGACATACCGCTGAAGGTGCTGGACATAAAGAAAGAGCTTGACGAACAGGTCTGCAGACCATTTACTTCGGCATATCTCAGCGGCAGGACGCCGAATCCCTGCATAATATGCAATCCGGCCGTGAAATTCAGGGAACTCATCGCCTATGCCGACAGCATAGGCGCAGAAAAAGTCGCTACCGGACACTACGCCAGGGCGGAAAACGGAATGATCTTCAGGGG
>CACYDX010000283.1 GCA_902773255.1 Oscillospiraceae bacterium | reverse complement strand
TCGATGAACCGACCTGCATCCGCTGCGGCAAGTGCATTTCCGTCTGCCCGATGCATCTCGAGCCTGTATTCATGTATATGTATTATCAGAAGAGGGACTTCGAGAAAATGGCGCAGTACCATATAACGGACTGCTTCGAATGCGGCAGCTGTTCGTTCAACTGCCCCGCGAGGATGCCTCTGACCCATGCATTCAAAACAGCCAAGATCATGTTCCAGGAGAGAGCTGCGGCTGAAAAGGCCAGAGCGGCGGCAAAGGAGGCGGGAAAATGAGCGATAAACAGGAACGCATCATTTTTGATGTTGCCTATCAGCCTCAGGTGAGGACGGATATGGACACCCGCCGCATCATGATAAACGTCATGATCGCCCTTCTTCCGGCTTTCGGAGTGTCGATATGGCAGTTCGGATATAAGCCGATATTGCTTGTGCTGTCATCCATGGCCTCTGCGGTCTTCTTCGAGTGGCTCTACAGAAAGCTTACAAAGAAGAGCCCCACCATAGGTGACTGCTCCGCAGCGCTTACGGGTATGCTCCTGGCGATGACGCTTCCTGCGACTGCGCCTTGGTGGCTGCCTGTGATCGGCACATTCTTCGCGATAGTCATTGTGAAGCAACTCTACGGCGGCATAGGGAAGAACTTCCTGAACCCCGCACTCGCAGCCAGAGCTTTCCTTGTTGCCTCGTATTCTCTCAAGATGACCTCATGGATCACGCCGAATTCGCTCACCTCGCAGGTGGACGGTGTCACCATGGCAACTCCCATGACCTACCTCTACTCAGGCGAGCCCATGCCGGTTTTTCTTTCGATGAAGAACATGTTCTTCGGAATGATGCCGGGCTGTATCGGCGAGATAAGCGTGCTTGCGCTGCTCATTGGCGCGGCTTATCTGATGATCAGAAAGATCATCACCTGGCGCATTCCGGTTTCCTTTATCGGAACGGTCTGCATCCTCAACCTGATTTTCGGTCACAGCGGATATACCAACTTCGAATGGATGATGTATAACCTCCTCTCCGGAGCCCTTTTCCTAGGCGCCTTCTTCATGGCCACCGACTATGCAACGACTCCGGTCACCCCTGGAGGGCACATCCTCTTCGGTATCGGCTGCGGCGTCATCACGGTGCTGATAAGATATTTCGGAAGCTATCCCGAGGGCGTCAGCTACAGTATCCTTATCATGAACCTCTGCGCCTGGGCAATGGATAAGATCTACCGCAGATACCAGTTCGGCGTTTCCAAGGAAGACATTGCAGCTATGAAAGCTGCTAAAAAGGAGGCGGCGGGCAGATGAAAAAACAGAGTTCAGGCAACCTGATAATCAAGCTTTCCGTGATACTCCTTCTGGTCTGTGCCGTGGTCGCCGGCGTTCTGGGCGTTGTAAACCACATAACTGCAGACCGTATTTACCAGCAGAAGCGCGAAAAGACATTTGCGGCGTATGCTGCAGTTCTGCCGGCGGATTCATATGAAGAAGTAAGCTTCGATAAAGCTTCCTTCAGCACAATCGATGTAATAGAAAAAGCGTCCGGCGATGAGGGTTACGTCGTACAGACCACCTTCTCCGGCGCACAGGGCATGATCACAATGGTCGTAGGTGTTAAGGACAGCGGCGGTAAACTCACCTGCAGCGGCATCTCGATAATCAGCCATTCGGAGACATCAGGGCTCGGCGCGGTCGCCGCGAGCACCTCTGAGAGAGGACAGAGTTTCAGAGATTCCTTCATCGGAAAAGGGAAGGATATCCAGCTCCCGGATATTGACGCCATCTCCGGCGCCACGATCACCTCAAAGGCAGTAACAAACGCAGTTGCAATGGCCATTAAGGCTGTTGAGAGCATTGCATAAAGGAGGCGCTTTATGAGGATAAAAGATCAGTTCAAAGAAGGCCTCATTACCAATAACCCCGTCCTTGTCCAGCAGATTGGCATGTGCGCCACCATGGCGATAACCACATCGCTCTTCAACGGCATAGGCATGGGCCTCTCGGTCCTCATTATACTGACATGCTGCAACGTTGTTATTTCAGCTATCAGGAAGATCATACCGGGGGAGATAAGGCTTGCAATATTTGTCGTTGTAATTGCAGGCTTTGTAACTATAGTGGACCTGCTGCTTCAGGCATTCGTTCCGGCACTGTCAGAATCGCTGGGTGTTTTTATCCCGCTGATAGTCGTTAACTGTATCATCATTGGAAGGGCTGAAGCCTTCTGCCAGAAAAATACAGTAAAAGCTTCGTTCATCGACGGTATAGCTCAGGGCCTCGGATATACCTGCGTTCTCATTGCGATGTGCTTTGTCAGGGAGCTGCTCGGTTCAGGACGTATCGGTGGTGGCCTGATAGATGTCGCCAACGGCTTCAGACTCACGCTCGATGGTTCGGGTGGCGGCATCCAGATA
>CACYDX010000282.1 GCA_902773255.1 Oscillospiraceae bacterium | reverse complement strand
CGATCCTCGCATTTTTGCAGCAAACGATAGAGTGAAGGAAAGAAGGAGCTATATGGACAGACGGGAACGACTGATCGCGGTCTTTGAAGACACGCAGGCCTACTATACGGAAAACCGCCGCCTTGCGGACGCGGTACAGCGTAACAAGGCAGCAGTGAGGCTCTATGCGGAAAACGACTACCCGGAGCTGCCAGAGGCGGCAAAAGCAGGCAGTATCGCCGTGACGAAATCCAAAACTTTTGAGGCAGCCATGCGCCTGCACGAGGCACATCCGGATGAGAAGATCGCCGTTCTGAACTTTGCCTCGGCCACCAATCCGGGCGGCGGCGTCAAGAGCGGCTCCAGCGCACAGGAGGAAAGCCTCTGCCGCTGCTCGACTCTATACCCGACGCTGAACCAGCGCAGGCTCTGGGATCAATATTATCTACCCAACCGGGAGGCGAACGACCCGCTCCATACGGACGTCTGCATCTACTCGCCGGAAGTGGTGATCTGCAAGACAGACGAGAGCATCCCGCAGCGGCTCCCGGAGGACCAATTCGTCACCGTGGACGTCATTACCTGTGCGGCTCCCAATCTGCGGCAGCGTCCCGGCAACTACCATAACCCGGACGCAAGCAAGGCTGCGTCCATCACCCGGCAGCAGCTCTTTGATCTACATGTAAAGCGGGCAAAGCATATCCTGCACGTGGCGGCCGCCAACGAAGTGGACTGCCTGGTGCTCGGCGCCTTTGGCTGCGGCGCCTTTGAGAACGATCCGAACGTCGTGGCAAAGGCCTATGCCGTCGCCGCGGAAGAATACCGCCGCCGCTTTGACGTGATCGAGTTTGCGATCTACTGCCGGGATTGGGAAACCGCAAACTACGACGCCTTCAAAGCGTGGTGCAAATAGAGAGGTAGGGGTATATATGGTAATCGAAACAGAGCGGTTGGTTTTGCGTCCGTTTGTTGAGGGTGACGCCGCCGACGTCTATGAATACTTGCACGAACCCGCAGTACATTGCTTCTCGTCCATGAAGCTGCACTCGCTCGAGGAAGCTGTCGCAGAAATGAAAAAGCGCTCCGACGAAACAGAATACTATTTCGCCATTGTTCTGAAGGAAACCGGCAAGGTGATCGGAGAAATCGAGGCCTATCCCGAAGGTGACGAGCCGCATGCAGATGAAGATGGGCCCAAGGATACCTTTAGCCCTTGCTGGATGCTGAATCTGAACTATACCGGCAAGGGTTACGCCTACGAAGCCGCCCACGCCTTCTTCGATTACCTGTTTCGGGAGAAAGGCGCGCGTCGGATTTACGCATATACCGAGGATACGAACCTGCCCTCACAGCGGCTCTGTGAACGGCTCGGCATGCGGCGTGAGGGGCTGTTCCGGGAATTCATATCTTTTATCAAGAACCCTGACGGTACGCCGTTATACGAAAACACGTACCAGTTTGCCATATTGAGAAAAGAATGGCGCGATAGCGTTTCAAAGGAGAGAGAAGCAAAATGACCGATCTTACAGCCCTGCAATGGACACGGCCCCCGAAAAGCTATCGGATCGAGCCGAACAGAATTGAAATCACCACCGAGCCGCACACCGACCTCTGGCAGAGAACCTATTATCACTTCCGCAACGACAACGCGCCGGTGCTCCAGATGGAGACAGACGAGAAGTATTTCTCCTTCGTCGTGAAGACCGACTTTTCCGAAAGCCGGCATCGCTTCGACCAGTGCGGCATCGTCATGTACCTTGACGCGGAGAACTGGCTGAAGGCGTCTGTTGAATATGAAAACGAGCGGTTTCAGCACCTCGGCTCCGTGGTCACCAATCACGGCTACTCCGATTGGGCAACCACGGCGATCCCTGCCGACGTGAAAACCATGTGGTATCGGTTCAGCAGACGTGAGGACGACTACTGTATCGAATGCTCACAGGACGGCGAGCACTTTTCGCAAATGCGCGTGTGTCACATGTGGGAGGGGGCTGGCAGGGTGCGCTTCGGCGTCTACGCCTGCAGTCCGGAGGATTCCGGCTTTCGGGCCGTCTTTACAGACATGCGGATCACGGAATGCACCTGGAAAGCGCACGACGGCCAGCAGCCGGACCAATAAACAGATGAACAACACCGCTTTCCCGCCCCAAGAACAACAAAATATAGAAAGAAGCAGACAGTGAGATGCTGCTTAGGGCAAATCGGAAAGGGTTCGCCGGTCTCAGGACCGGCGAACCCCCGGTTTATGCAGACTGCATCTTCCAGCTGGCAGCTTCCTCTCTGAGCTTAATGAAGCTGCTGTATTTCTCATTGCTTCCGAGCAGTTCTTCGTGTGTGCCGCTGCTGATCGTTCCTCCGTCAAGCACTGCGATCTGATCGGCATTCCGGATCGTCTTGAGCCTGTGCGCGATCATGATCACCGTCTTGTTCTCTGTCAGCGCATG
>CACYDX010000281.1 GCA_902773255.1 Oscillospiraceae bacterium | reverse complement strand
TTATTACACGCCTAGACAGTGAAAAGTTTTCCCATCAAAATTCCCAAAAAAACCAAAAATGACTTGACAAAACGGCCAAAATGTGCGGCCGCATTGGCAACAAATAAGAAATAAATACCGCATGCCAATGCGGCCCTTTGAATGAAAGTATCTGTTCATTCGGAGGGCAAAGCGCAATGGCAATCCTGAGTTTCCTTGAATCTACCCTGTCGGCGTTTCGGCGTTGTTTCAAATATAGTCCTGCATACCGTTGGTTTGTCACGGTCATCTGCGGACTAATGGTGCGTACAGACCATCTGGGTGTGAGTTCCATCATCAGAGCTCTGGGCCTTCCCGGAAAGAAGTACGAATGCCTGATTCACTTCTTCCGGTCGGCAGCGTATTCTCTAAGTGAGTTGCGCAAAGTCTGGTATGCTATCGTGCTCAAAAGCGGCACTTTGTACCAACTCAATGGTCGCTATCTGCTCATCGGAGACGGGACGAAAGAGCCTAAAGAAGGCCGCTTTATGCCGGCGGTGAAGAAACTCTTTCAGGAGTCTGAGAATTCTTGTAAGCCGAGATACACCTTTGGCCATATGTATGGCGGCGTTGCCGCAGTCATTGAGCGAGACGGCAGTGGCTTCGCCTGTCCTCTCAATATGAATATCCAAGACGGGCTGGCTGAAACGGCTGCCTGGGACGGAAGCAGCCACAGTGAATCCAGCCACATCGTTCAAATGATTCGCAACGGCTACGAGGCAGCCCAAAGTCTGGGAGTATCGTATATGACGTTGGATCGATACTTTTTGTCTGTTCCCGGCCTGCAGGAACTGGATAAACACAACAAATCGGAACATTTGCTCGACTTGATCACTCGTGCGAAGGATTCTTGTGTGGCATACGAACCGCTTCCCTCGGACTATAAGCCCAAGCGCGGAAGACCTCGGAAGAAGGGCGAGAGCGTGAAGCTGAAGAACCTCTTTGAAGAGCGCGAAGCTGAGTTTGTGACATCCAATGTCTTGATGTACGGCGAACAGCAGCAGGTAGAGTCTCTTTGCCTTGACCTTCTTTGGGGAAGTAAACTTTACAAGAAGCTTCGCTTCGTTCTGGTAAAGAGCACACGAGGACGCGCGATTCTGGTCAGCACTGATCTGAGTCTGTCTCCGGAGTTGATCATTGAAGCCTATGCTCACCGCTTTAAGATCGAGAGTATGTTCCGGGAGTTTAAACAGCAGATCGGTGGCTTCTGCTACCACTTCTGGACCAAGGCTGTGCATAAGCTCAACCGATACAAGAAAAAAGACGAACCGGATGCACTGACCTTGGTGACAGACGAGAAGCAGAGAAACCGGATTCTCATGACAGTAGAGGCAACCGAGCGTTTCGTGTTCTTCTCTTGCGTTGCCATGGGATTGGTGCAGATGATGGCGCTGGTGCCGTGTGTTGCAGAGCAGGCTAAAAATCACCGTTACCTGAGGACGCTCAATCCGAAGAAGGTATCTGAGGCTACCATCTTGTCCTATCTCTCTAAAAACTTTTATCGTCTTTTGCTGTTTCGGCCGGATTCCGGGTTAAGTCGAATAATTCGACAGGCTCAGAGAGACGAAAGCAGTGATTCGACGGACAATGAAGTGGCTTAACCGGCCTGATGTGCTCATTTTTCTGGATCATTGACCCTATTGGTAACATTTGCTTCTGTGGAGTCCCACAGAGGATGGAACCGTGCGCCTATGTACTCAGGGCAAATCTTTTCACTGCACAGTTCTTTATAGAACCTTTTATAATTTGGCTTCTTAGCGTCAGGCTCATATTTTGTCACAAAGGCCAAGTCAGCCGTAAAGCGGTCAAAGAAATTCTTATAAAACGCAAACTTCGCAAGATTGTTGTGTTTGCTCTTCTCTGCCAAATACATAAAATACAAGAAATTAGCCTTCCAGTCTGGACCAATTATATTGCAATAGCTATTGATCCGGCGATTGTTGAACCCATTTACAAAACTTCTACTGCAAAAGTATTGGTAGTATTCCTCAAGAGGCTGACTGTTTTGACA
>CACYDX010000280.1 GCA_902773255.1 Oscillospiraceae bacterium | reverse complement strand
TTGGGAAGTCCTCCGGCCTCAAGACACTCTGCAAGGATGACTCCCGCAAGCGGTGTGTCGGACGCCGGCTTGAGTATGAACGAGTTTCCCGCGGCAAGCGCAAAGACTACCTTATTAGCGCAAAGCAGCACCGGATAGTTGAACGGTCCTATCCCCGCTACAAGGCCCAGCGGCTGACGTATCCAGTATGAGAACTCTCCGGCTACGTCATCGGGTACTATCCCTCCGTCAAGTCTTCTGCATTCTCCTGCAGCGGCGCGGAAGATGTTTACTGTCTGAGCGATCTCATCCATCGACTTCATGAAGCATGATCCGCTCTCATCGATAAGGATCTGAGCGTATTCGGGAAGATGGGCTTCCATGTGATCCGCTGCCTTAAGCAGCACCTTTTCTCTCTCCTCAGGAAGCAGCGCCGCCCATACCTTCTGGGCCTCGATACCCTTTACTATCGCTGTCTCAAGCTCTGCCGGCCCTGCTATATGCACCCTTGCGTATACGCTTCCGTCTGCCGGGTTAAGATCGTCGATGATCTTTCCTGACTGAGTGTCCACCCATTCGCCGGCTAAAAACAGTTTGTATTCCTTCATTGTCCTTCCTCCTTAATCCCTGAAGCACCTGTAATATACCTGCTCGCACTCCTCCACTGTAGTAGGTCTCGGGTTCGTTGCTCCCACTCCGTCCTGAAGCGCCGTTACAGCCATCGCCGGCACTTGTGCCTTGTCCACTCCGACATCCTCAAGATACTTGGGGATATTCATCTCTCTGCACATGGCTTCGACTTTCTCTATCCCTTTTTCTGCGGCTTCCTGCGCGCTGAGCCCGCTTATGTCGCAGCCCAAAGCCTCAGCTATATCCCTGTACCTTTCTACTGCGGCAGGCATATTGAATCTCATTACCTCAGGCAGCAGCAGCGCGTTGGCTACTCCGTGCGGGACTCCGAAGTACGAGCTCAGCTGGTGCGCCATCTGATGGCAAAGTCCCAGATTGTTTACGTTAAAGGATGCTCCCGCCATCATCGATGCCTGCAGCATCTTCTCTCTTGCCTCTACGTTACCTCCGTCCTTGTATGCTATTGGGAGATAATCCTTGATCATCCTTATACCCTGCAGCGCCTCGGCATCCGCTATGCAAAAGCTTACGAATGAAACATAGGACTCTATGCAGTGCGTCATAGCGTCTATTCCTGTCGATGCCGTAACGTACGGGCTCAAGCCTGTGCAGAGCAGCGGGTCGAGCACGGATATGGTCGGTACCAGGAACGGACTCAATACTCCGTATTTTACGTGTCTCTTCGTACTGGTTATTACTCCTACGTTCGTCACCTCAGAGCCGCTTCCTGCTGTCGTCGGCACTGCTATGAACGGAAGCAGTATCGGCCTGATTCGCTCTATCCCGCCGGTGTTTACATTGTAGTCTTCTACCTGGCCTCCGTGAGTGTACAGCACGTTCGCCGCCTTTGCGCAGTCTATCGGGCTTCCTCCTCCTATCGCTATGATCACGTCCGGCTTGAACTCCTTCATGGCTTCCGCTCCGGCAACGACCATCTCTTCGGTCGGGTTTGCTCCTATCTTGTTGAACAGCAGCACTTCAAGTCCTTCGGAACGCATCTTTTCTATCGGACCCTGTACCATCGGGGTCATTGAGATATGCGGTCCTGAAAACAGGATGACTTTTTTCCCGCCAAGCGCTTTAACCTCTGCTCCGAGCGTATCTGTTGCTCCGGCTCCCGTTATGATCGTGCCGGGCCATCCCTGATATTTGTTGATCATATTATTCCTCCTGTGGCTACATAAATAACAAAGCTGTCTTGATTGATAATATTATATCATCAATACATTTTTCTGCAAAAAAATATCCTTCTTTTTTGATCGATGTACTTTATCAGTGATAAATAAAAATTATAAGTAAAACAAACTATGGATAATAAAAAAGCAAGAATAATTTGATGATGTCAGCGGTATTGTTATAATTATCTTATGGAAGTTATACCATCGTATTATGAGAGGAGATGCCGACGATGAGTCTGTCCGATTTTAAACCAATGCAGGAGCGATGCTCAAACTGCTCTTTTTGCAAATGGATACCCTTTGATAAAACTCAAAGTATCAGGTTCGCTCAGAACTGTCCTGCAGAGAGTCTGTATAATTTCAATACTTATTCCGCCAGAGGCCGTTTCCAGATGGGGCTTGCGATGGTGAATAAGGAACTGGAGTATACAGATAAAGCCGCAGAAATAACAAGAGCCTGCCTTTCATGCGGAGCGTGTGATATCAGCTGCAAGATATGCAGGTATAATCTGGAGCCGCTCGATCACAATATCGAGCTTAAGCATGACGCGATACTGGCCGGAAAGGTAATTCCCGAACAGAAGGCCATGCTGGACAGTCTGGAGAATGAAAAGACACTGATCCCCGGAATGAAAAAGGCTGAAAGAAGCCGCTATATAAGTGCGCTGGGGCTGAAGGATGCCTGCAAGGATAAGTGCGAAGTCCTTTTCTTCCCGGGATGCCGCTACAGCTATGACGAAGCTCTGAAAGGGACTCTTGAGGCTGCCGTAAAGCTCATGAAAGCCGCAGGTGCGGATATGGGATATCTCGGAGATGCTGATGTATGCTGCGCGGGAAGAGCTTATCAGATGGGCTTTTTCGAGGAATTCGAAAAGAGGGCAGAAGCCAACGTCAGGCTCCTTGCGTCCACCGGCGCGGACGTGATAGTCACACCGTGTGCGGACTGCTATCACGCGTTCAAACG
>CACYDX010000279.1 GCA_902773255.1 Oscillospiraceae bacterium | reverse complement strand
TGAAATGGGAATCGTCCGTGTCTGGGAATAAACCCGGCTTTTCAGATAGTCGGGGAGCAGCATCATGCCAAGGCCTAATTCTACCATCAATAGTCCCTCCACAGGATGCTTCACGTTTAGCTTTTGCAGCAGCCCGTGGCATTTTTTGTTTGCAGCCATCGCGTTGCGCGCATAAGGGCCAAACATTTCATCCGCATAAGGCACAATCAGTGTTTCGCCCTTCAGATTTTCGAGAATCATACCAGTCTTATCTCCGAACCGGTGAAAAGGTGGAATCGCAAGCCAGGAATGCTGTGTTGTGAGCAGAATCCCTTCGGTATCATGGCGCAGCATCTCCATAAAGTCGCATGGACTGATAAAAACATCACAGGAGTAGATCATTTCCTTTTTTGAACTGCCGATCAAGGGAGAAATATGACAGTTGATCTCCGGATAAGTTTCCATAAAATATCGGAGAAAGGAAATTACATGAGGAGTCAATGACTGTTCCGAGCATAATATGTTTAATGTTTTTCCTCCGCTACATTCACCGCTTTCTGATAAGGCCGATAACGAGCGCTCGGTCTTTTCGAGAAACGGAAGCACCCATTTCAGCAGGTACTGCCCTTCTTCCGTCAGCGAAACACCGTGCTTGTTCCTCACAAAAAGTTTCGTAGAAAAACCGGCTTCCAGCTCAGCAATGTGCCTGCTTAACACCGGCTGTGAAATAAACAGCTTTTCGGCAGTCTTACTATAATTCAGGATGTTTGCCAGCATAACAAATTCTTCTAATCTCTCTGTCGTCATCGCCGTCCTCCCCGAAATGCCAGGAATGCCCGGATAAAATGAAGCGCGGCCTCGTTTTCGGTCTGTGTGTTGTACAAAAGATACATGCAGGTTTCATAGCCGGGATCGTCTATGGTCAACAGTGTTGTATTTGGCGCCATCCGATCTGTCCAGTTCCAGAGCCGTATTCCTTTCCCGATCGGGACCAGGAGATCAAAAAAGACCGGGGAGCAGTCTTCTTCATAGATCCGGAAGTCAATTCCGGACTGCTTCAGCATGGAAATCTGCAAATCCCTGGTAAAGGTTTCTTTCATTTTGGGATAAAGGATAACTGTCTCTCCATTCAGATCAGAAAAATGTATAGACCGCTCCTTGGCAAGCCGATGGTCGTTGGGTACATGGACCTTCATTTCCGGAAACTCACCGACGATCTTTTTTCCCGGAATGTCCTCAAAGTCATGTTTCCGCCCGACTACGAACGCAATATCAATCGTTCCGGTTTGAAGTCCTTCCCGGATTGTGCAGGTATTGTCATCATACAGGCCAAGAAACAGTTTTGGATAGTTTCGGCAGTAACGATCAAGAAAAGGGCCAAGTTCAGAAGCCATTGTCTGCGCACAGAGCATCAGGCGAAGACTGCGAAACGTGTTTCCTTGTATACTTTGCATGGAAACGCATATATTTTCATAAGAATCCAGAAGCTCCTTTGCATGTCGAAAAAGGATCTTTCCTCTGCCAGTCAGGCCAAAGTGGTGTGCGTTTCGTTCGATCAGTTTAACTCCAAGCTTTTTCTCAAAATCAGAAAAGCGGGTGGACAGAACATTTGGCGCGAGATTCATACGCTCCGCTGCAGTTTTGAAGGATTTCTCCTCCGCAATCAAAGTAAATTCTTTCAGCCTTTCCAGATCCATCGCTGCCCTCCCGTTCCGTCATACCTTCCCGTACCCAGCCCGGCTGCACAAGCGCTTACGCTTTTGTATACCGGATAATACGACGATAAGTATAAAATTTCACCTCTTTAAAGTCAACAGAAAGTGGTTCCTTAAATCAAATTTTTGCATAACCACTTTCTTTTTTGTAATATATAATCATTATCAGGGAACCAAACAACATCCATACATACCTACATCCAACATAAGGAGGAAGTCTCATGAGAAAAAGAACCTTGTTGTCCTTTGTTCTTGCAGCAGCAGTTGCCCTCCCGGCAGTTCCAGCAGGTGTTTTTGCCGGGGAAACCCCGGAAGCAGCCACAAATGAAACTGCGATGATTACTGCTTCTATCGATATGGCTGCGCTTCTGGCAGACGGCACTTATGAAGTCAAAAAAGCCGAACAGGATTATATTACCGAAGACTGTTTTGAAATTCAGGGTG
>CACYDX010000278.1 GCA_902773255.1 Oscillospiraceae bacterium | reverse complement strand
TATTCTGCAGGAAAGGCGGAAATCTTAATGGACGTGGAAATAAACGAACAACTTATGCTGATACTCGGCACCGCATGGCTGGTGCTCACAATAGTGGGACGGTGGCTGCTGTTCCGCAAGGCCGGCAAGCCCGGGATATTCAGCATCATCCCCGTTATAAGCATATTCACGGAGTATAACATCTGCTGGACCGGGTGGATGGTGATCCTCAGCCTGCTGTTTGCGGGAGTTTCCAGCTTTTGCGCGCAGGAAGGGCAGAACAATACCGTTATGATGATCATCGCGGCCGTCGCCGGGATCGGCTACTTCATCATCCTCTGGACGGAAAGCCAGAAGCTGGCAAGATCCTTCGGCAAGGGCTTCATCTACGGGCTGCTGCTGTTCTTCTTCGGGCGCGTGTTCCGCGTGCTGCTCGGACTCAGCGCCGCAGAGTATCGCGGCAAGCCCTGAAAGCTGCCGCGCAGCTTCGATCTGCTCTGAAATGAAGAGACCTCCGCACGGGTGCAGAAAACACCTGTGCGGGGGTCCTTATTTTTGATCAGCCGGAACTACATGCTTCTTTCCTTTGTGAAGACGGTCAGGTCGTCTTCATTGAAGTAGAAAAGCTCATCCGGCTCCTCTTCATAATTGAAAATGCCTTCCTTCAGATTCACCGTTCTGTACCGGAATATCTTTGAGACCTCCAGGTACCACTCCGAATACTCGCACCAGGGCGCATCGAGCTTCCAGCCCACACTGTAAAGCCCTCCTATCTCCGATTCCGGAGGCGGATCGAAATAGATAC
The DNA here is from genome assembly GCA_902773255.1 of Oscillospiraceae bacterium. Classification (GTDB taxonomy): domain Bacteria; phylum Bacillota; class Clostridia; order Oscillospirales; family Oscillospiraceae; genus Limivicinus. Next base: position 1,490 of record CACYDX010000278.1, on the reverse strand, counting down.
TGCAGTTCGGCAGTTTTTCCCTGATCTCATTGCGCTGGTTCTTATCGGTGAGCTTATTCTTGTGAATACCCATGCAGTAGATCCGCTCGAGCTTATCCAGTCCGTAGAGAGGTGAAAGGTCTGGTACTTCATAGCAGTTGCTGAAGTTGATGAACCTGAGGTTTTTGCAGTTTGCCAGAGGTTCGAGGCTTGTAAGATTGAAGCATTTTACCATTTCGATCAGCTGCAGTTCTGTTGCGCCGGAGAGTGCATCGATCGAATCCATCATGGCGTCGTCAATGAGAAGCACGCGTATATGCTTCCAGGTAGAGAGAAAGCTGATATCTGTAAGATGGCGGTTATGGCCGAGGTCAGCAAATACGACATCCGTGCAGTATTTCAGATCCTGGATGCCGCCGTCGTTCGAACACTTCACATAGCTTCCGGCGCGGATGATGGTTACATCCGTGAGCGCGCTGTAGCGGTTCTGCCAGTGGACGCGCCAGACTATCTTCTTGTCCGGAAAATCGTCGCGCAGCGAGGCCATCACCTCGTTGTCTATCCCGCAGTCGTCGAGAACGAACCTCTTGCAGTTCACGAGCATGGGCAGGACCTGTCTCACCTGCGCAACGCCCTCGTTCCCGATATCCGCATTCTTATATACTATCTCCTCGTCTTCAGTGGATATCCTCTGCCCGTAAAATTCAAATTCAGCGCTGTATTCCGCGGAAGGATTCGCCGAATACAGCTTTATGATGCTCTCGACCGACAGCGGCTCATTACCCGCGGAGATCTCAATTTTTTCCGCTCCCGGCAGGCAACGCAGAAGCTCCGCAAGATCGTCCGCCTCATGGTCTGTGGCATGGATATCGATCTTCCTGTCGGAGCTTGAATACTCCTTGCCGTTGTGCATAACGGAATAGGAAAAGCCGTCTGCGGGAAGCTCGGCCGAGATCGCGGCGAGCTGCTCAGAACTCAGGCCGGTATGGTCAAGCGTAAGTTTCTGAAGATCCGCGGCCTTTACGAACCCGATCAGCTTCTCATATGTGTATTCTCCGGGACTGAGCGTAAGCCTGCGCTCGGACGAGGCGACCGTCCTTCCGCCCAGATCACAGGTGAACGATATATCCACATCTGGATAGCTTTCACGGAGAGCGGCTATCTCCTGACCGCTCAGGTCAGTCTGCGGCATATAAATATGCTTCAGGCCGTGCAGATAGCGCAGATTTTCACTGAGTGCCGCATATGTATAGTCTCCCGGGACAAGATCAAGCTTTTTGGAATCCGACCAGACGGAAGAACCGCCGATATCAACCGTATAACGGACTTTAACACCCGGATGGCTGCTTATGAAATCATCGATCTCCGCATAGCAGGTGCTGCCGCTCAGATCGAGCCGGTCTCCGGCCCTGTAATGCTCGAGCGATGAGACAGTAGTCTCATCCACCACAAGGCTGACGCTCCTCGGCTGCAGAAGCTTCACTGAAAGGCCCAGAGCGCACAGGACAGCG
>CACYDX010000277.1 GCA_902773255.1 Oscillospiraceae bacterium | reverse complement strand
TGTTTGGATCTACGAAGGATGCTCCGCAACCGAGGCAGCGTGCAGTCTCTGCCTTGAGCAGCTCTTCGGTAAAGGTGAGTCTGTCATCTTTGAAGGAGCGGGCTTTCGCGGCATCCTTACCGGGTGTATGACGTGCAGCAGAATCGTAATCGTTCTTAACGGCATCGAAATCTACATTATCTTTATCAAATGCGTGGTATGTGAGACGGTCACGGCCGATAACGAGACTCTGGCCGGGATGTACATAGCGATGGATCGATATGGCAGCCTGCTTGCCCTGGGCAATGGCATCTATCGCGAACTTCGGGCCCGTATAGGCGTCGCCGCCTACGAAGATATCCTTCTGTGCCGTCTGATATGTCACAGCATCAGCTATCACGCGGCCTTTTTCATCAATACTGAGTTCGCCGAGATCAAGACCTTCAAGGTCGATACGCTGGCCGATCGCAGCAAGAACTGATTCACATTCAATGGTTCCCGCCTCACATACCAGCGCGGTGACTTTTCCGTTTTCACCCTTTATCTCAACAGGCCTGTGCTCAAAGAGGAACTTTACTCCCTCTTCTCTGGCTTCTGCCACCTCTGCGGGATCCGCAGGCATATCGCTCTCTTTCCTGCGGTAGGCAACCGTTACATCAGCTCCGAGGCGAATAGCTGCTCTTGCAACATCCATAGCAACATTTCCACCGCCGACTACCACAACTTTATTTCCTACTGCGGGTTTTGCGCCGGCATTCACTTCACGCAGGAAATCTATTCCGCCCCATACACCCTCGAGATCCTCTCCAGGTATGCCAAGGGACGCGGACTTCTGAGCGCCTACTGCAAGATAAATCGCATCAAAACCCTGCTCACGCAGCTGTGCGATCGTGATATCCTTCCCTATCTCAACACCGCAGCGGAAGATGACACCCAGCTCCTTGAGAACATCGATCTCGGCATCGAGAACGGGTTTCTCAAGACGGAAATTCGGAATGCCATAGCGGAGCATGCCTCCGGGCTGCTCATTCTTATCAAATACGGTAACCTTATAATTATCGGCTGCAAGATAGTAAGCACAGCTCAGTCCTGCAGGACCTGCGCCTATTATGGCTATTTTCTTGTCGCTGAAGTCATAGAGCTTCTTTGGAACAAAACGGCTGTCCCGGTCGAGTTCCCTGTCTGCTATGAATTTCTTTATCTCATCTATTGCAACAGCCTTGTCTATGCTGCCCCTAGTGCACTCATCCTCGCATCTGCGGTTGCATACTCTGCCGCATACTGCCGGAAATGGGTTTTCCTTCTTTATAAGTTCGAGAGCATCGAGATACCTGCCCTGTGCTGCGAGCTTGATATATCCCTGAACGGCGATATGGGCCGGGCAGGCAGTTTTGCATGGGGCAGTGCCTTCAGGTGCAATATATTCCCTGTTGGTGCGATGCTCGGGGTTCCAATGCTCCGGGGTCCATTCTACATCATCAGGCAGTTCCATCGGCTGATGCTCGATGGGCGTCTTTGCGCAGAGCTTCTGGCCCATCTGGATGGCGTTGTTCGCACAGTGATCGGTACACTGTCCGCATGCAACGCATTTCTCCTTGTCGATCTCGGCAACGTAGTTACTTGCAGAAGTTGCAGGGGTGTTATAATACTGGGATACTCCCAGAGCAAGACAGCTTTCGGGCTGGCAGTTGCAGATGGCGAAGGTCTCTCCCTGGTGGAGAGTGGTTATCTGGTGGACGCAGCCGCGCTCGTCGGCAAGTTTTATAAGTTCTTTTGCCTCGGCAACAGTAACGGGTCTGCCCTTGCCGGTATTGTTGAACATATCGCCCACATGACCCATGAATATGCAAAGGCCTTCATCAAGATCTCCGCTGCCTTCACCCATCATCCTGCGCACGCGGCGGCACTGGCAGGGCGTAACGCTCATATGGCCTTCATTGGCCTCTATGTATTTGCTGCAGCGCTCGTTGTCTATCTGCTGGGCTTCGGCCGGGATTGCACTTTCTATAGGAATAACGCGCATTATGCCGGCGCCCATGGGCGTATTCGGAGCATGCTCTATCTGGCTGGTGGTTGCGTGCTGATGGAAGGCATAGGCAATTTCCGGGTGAGCTATGCAAAATTTCTCGTTTATGAGGAGAAACTCGAAAATACCGGGAGTGTAGGGCGGGAGAAGATATATCTCAAGCCCCACCTTCTTTACCAGCACCTGAACAACGAGGCCGATATCCGTAAGTTCATGCAGTACCTCTTTTGTCCTTGCCTTGGGCATTTTTGCTTTACGGGCGATAAACGGCACAAATGCCGGTTTCATGCTGGTGAGCGCCAGCATAACTGTGATCTGCTCATCTGTGATCCACTTTTCAAACACCCTGTACTCGGCACAGTCCGGCGTTATCTTATAGTGCCCGTCGTTGATCTTTTCGCAAAGCTTGATAAGATTCTCTCTTACTTCCATAAAACCCCTCTGTAATCTTTATGTATTTTAGCGGGAACGTTCAGAATTTCCCGCTGTGGCCGGAGTGTCCTCCGGATGAATGTCCGCCGCCGCTGAATCCTCCGCCGAAATCTCTCGGTTCTTCGTGGCGGATAACGGTGCGAACAACACTCCTGTTTACAAAATCATCGCGCCTTATCTTCATGTTTACCCCCGGCGGAACTATATAGCCGCCTGCTGTGGTTTTTTCAGTTGCGGTGACCATCTGCTTTTTAAACGAACTGCAGACTATAAAGGCTATAACTATGGGAACGATGACCGCGACGATCAGCAGGGCCGGATTCTTTCGAGGTGCGTCCGGATCCTCATAGCCATGCTGGATCACCTGGGTGGTCTGAGGAACATAAGTGTTCTCCTCAAGAGGAGATATAAGAAGGTCCTCAGCACAGTTGAGGAAAGCCCTGTAACCGTTATACCAGTCGTTCTGCCTGAAAAAAGGGAGCATCGCCTGCTCGAGCTTATACATGCCAGGCTCATTGAAGGCTTTGTTTCCCAAATAACCGTTGGTATCGAGAGCAAAATCCCTATCCTCCATGCTCATCAGAAGAATCAGGTAATCCCTTCTGCTCTCTCCGTTGCCGTTGTCCCAGCCCAGTTCATACTGGCTGTACATCTCAACGGCCAGATCATATATATCCCGGGAGTTGGTATATTTTCTGAAGTCGGTTACAATAATTATGTAAACCGAACATTGATACTTTTCAGAGATCTCCTCTGCTTTTGATTCGAGTTCCTGTACCTGTGATTCGGATAGGATGCCCGCCGTGTCAACAACATTTGCTATGGTGGCATAGGTTTTCCCATCGGCCGAGGCACCGATAATGAGTACGGAAAGGAGCAGAACTGCAAGGAGGAATGTTACGAATAACTTTTTCATATCATACCTCCGAAATACAGTATCCCGGCGAGCACAGCCATGAGCGGCAGGGATATCCCGGCAAACCACGCCCAGTATCTTCCCATGGATACAGGCAGATCACCTATGAGCTTGCCTGTCTGCCCGTTCATGGCGAACATATAGTTCTTCCCATTCCATCGCGTCGTAAGCATCCAGACAGGCAGAAGCACATAATTTACCTTTTTTCTGCGTATGTTTACCCGGGAACCGGTAATATTGCAGCTGGCATAACCCGAGACATCCTGGCTTATCAGGTCGGTCGCGGTATTTGCTGCACGCTTTTCTATCCTCACCTTGCACTGGTCGGAGCTCATATCGTATTTATCCGCAAGAAACCCCGGCAGATAAGCCGTAGAGAAGGGAACGAGCTCTGAGTAATCATACGGCTCGATGGCATCCATATGGGTATCCGGCATCTTGGAAGAGGCGTCGGCCGGTATCTTTTCAAAACTCACAGTACCCGCCCGGCGGACATTGAAATGATCAGTCTCGGTGATCCTTTCATCCCCCAGCACATAGGCGTTTACCCTGGTTGCACTGAAGCTCATGTCCGCATCGGCTTCAACGTCGTAAAGCCAGAACGGTACATATACTCCCTTTATCTCTTCTATGTGATTCTCCTCGGAAAAGTTCTTAGGAAGGAGCTTCTTGCCGCCGTAAAAGCTCCTGAGCGCTTTCACCGCGGCTTCCTTATTGAGTTTGAACGGTATTACGTAGTCAGGCTTGAGCAGTCCGGAGACCTGTCCGGGGATTATCGTATTGTTTCCGCAGTAAGGGCAGCTCGTTGCGGCTGTAGTCTCCTCGCAGAAAAGCTGGGCACCGCATGACGGGCAGTTATATACTCTCAGTTTATCTGCGTCAGCGCCCCAGTCCGCATTGGAGGTCTCATAGGCCTGCTGTTCGGCCTTCTCCTCCTCATTAGCAGCCTCTGCTGCGGCGATGGCGGCCTGCATAGCGGCAAAAGCCGCCGCATCCTGATCGGCATAGAGTGTTTCTATTTCCTTGACGGAATAACTGCTGCCACAGTAATCGCACTGCAGACGTCCGCTATCAGAATCATAGCGAAGAGGTCCGGTACATGCCGGACATTTGACATTAGTTATCTGCGAAGCCAACACATACCCTCCTTATATGTGA
>CACYDX010000276.1 GCA_902773255.1 Oscillospiraceae bacterium | reverse complement strand
CATGAGCAGCCTGATATTCTCTGCTTTATCAAGTCCGGTCCTTCCGGACATTTCTATATCACTGAAGAAGGAACCCATATCATGGGCACTGAGGAATGCCTGAACGTATCCATCCTGGCAGTTGCTAACAATATAAAGCAGGTTTTTTTTACTAAGCTCAGCCAGTGTCTCTCTGACTCCTTCATAGACATATGCCCCGTTTCTGATCAGATAAGCAACTTCCCGCATTTCATAGTCATCGATAATAAGTAAGCTCTCTTCATCATTAAGGCCAGGAAACAGTACTGTCCCTATCTCCTTCATGGTTTTACCCATTAGTCCGGCAGCAGTTTCACGATCCATACGGACATTCTCTATTCCGTGTATGTTAAGAACACTTTTCCATATTTCGACAGCACACTCAGTAGAATCCCACAAAGTCCCGTCAAGATCGAAAATAACAGATCCTTTCATTCCTTATCCCACAGTAACGAAGTTATATAAATAGCAAATAACTATATAAGTAAGATAGTCTTTACTGCAATTCATGCAAAGGGCCTGCCGAATAATCAGCAGGCCAATCTTTTTTCAGAACGGAAGCTTTTCGTCATCCACATATGATTCCAATCGGAAAACTACTGGATGGATACCGTCATTGCAGCAAGCTATATGAACATCATCAAGTCCGAAAACCTTCCCGCCTCCGGCCAGTGTTGTGGCCTGAAGGCAGATCGCCATCCAAGCCATATCGCAAAAGCCCTTGGGGCATTCGTTTCCAAACGGACCGCCTGTGATAAAAACGTCTCCTTCCTTCATTCTGTCACATGGTCCGAAATCAGGAAACGGAACATACTGATCGGCAAGGTCCTTGTAAAACTCTCTTTTTAATACCGTTATCTTGCATTTCTGCATAGCTGGCTCACCTTTCTCAGTAAAGCTTTGCACCGGCCGGTATATGAGGATCTACCATCAGAAGATGCAGTTTCTCCTCCTCGCCTTCATGATGAACGGCACTTATCAGCATTCCGCAGGAATCGATGCCCATCATCTTGCGCGGAGGAAGATTCGTTATAGCAATGCAAGTCTTTCCGACAAGCTGCTCAGGCTCATAGAATTCGTGTATCCCGCTGAGGATAACCCGCTTTTCATCACTGCCGTCATCAAGCAGGAACTTCAATAGTTTTTTCGACTTGGGCACTGCTTCACATTCAAGCACTTTCACAGCGCGGAAATCACTCCTGGAGAAGGTCTCGAAATCTACGAACTCCTCAAACAACGGCTCGATAACAACATTCGAGAAATCAATCTTCTCTTCAATGACCGGAGCTACCTCAACAGGTTTTTCATCTGCTTTAGTCTCATATTTCTCCTTTTCCAGCGGCTTCATTGTCGGGAAAAGGAGAACATCTCTGATGGAGGCGCTGTTTGTAAGAAGCATGACAAGACGGTCTATACCGTAGCCTATGCCGCCGGTGGGAGGCATACCTATCTCAAGCGCATTCAGAAAGTCCTCATCCGTATGGTTCGCTTCAGCATCTCCGGCCGCAGCCGCCGCATCCTGAGCCGCAAAGCGCTCGCGCTGATCGATCGGATCGTTAAGTTCCGAGTAGGCATTGCACATTTCCCATCCGTTTATGAAAAGCTCGAAGCGCTCAACATAGTCGGGTTTATCGGGTTTCCTTTTGGTAAGCGGCGAGATATCAACAGGGTGATCCATGATGAAAACGGGCTGTATGAGGTTTTCCTCACAGAATTCCTCGAAGAACAGATTCAGTATATCGCCCTTCTGATGTCTTTCCTCGAATTCGACGCCCTTTTCTTTTGCGATTTTCTTTGCCTCAGCCGTATCCTTTATCTCATCAAAATCAACGCCCGCGTACTTTCTGACTGCATCGATCATGGTAAGCCTTTCAAAGGGCTTTCCGAGATCTATAGAGTGCTCGCCGTAAGTTATCTTATCTGTGCCGCATACTTTAAGGGCAATGTGCCTGAACATGTCCTCAGTAAGATCCATCATCCCGTGATAGTCGGTATATGCCTGATAGAGTTCCATCAGAGTAAATTCAGGATTGTGCCTTGTATCAAGTCCCTCATTTCTGAAAACTCTGCCTATCTCATATACCTTTTCAAGGCCGCCTACTATCAGGCGCTTGAGATAAAGTTCAAGGGATATCCTCAGTCTTATGTCCTCATTCAGAGCATTGTAATGCGTCTCAAACGGTCTTGCCGCAGCTCCACCCGCATTGGAAACGAGCATGGGAGTCTCGACTTCCATAAATCCCCTGTCGTCAAGATATCTCCTTATACCGCTGATAATTGCTGATCTCTTCAGGAAAGTATCCTTTACCTCCGGGTTCATTATAAGGTCGGTATATCTCTGGCGGTATCTGAGATCGGTATTTGTGAGGCCATGATACTTTTCAGGGAGGATCTGCAGGCTCTTTGAAAGAAGGGTGATATTTGCCGCACGTACAGAAATCTCCTCCGTCTTGGTGCGGAATACTTCGCCCTCAATGCCTATTATATCGCCTATATCAAGCTTCTTGAAATCGGCATAGGCCGCTTCACCGAGATTATCTCTGGATACATATATCTGGATCGATCCCTTAAGATCCTGGATATGGCAAAATGATGCCTTGCCCATAACGCGCTTGGACATCATCCTTCCAGCCAGGCTGACTGTTTTTCCCTCGAACTCCTGGTAGTTATCGAGTATATCCGCTGTGTGGGCAGAAATGTCATACTTTGTGATCTTGAACGGATCACAGCCGCGTTCCTGCAGATCACGGAGCTTGTCTCTTCTTATTTGAAGGAGCTCAGAGAACTCCTTTGTTTCTACGGGATTGCTGATAATATCGCTCATAATGATCCTCGATTTTATTTGTTCTCTATCGAGATTATCTCAAATTTCAAAATACCGGCAGGCGCCTCAACATTGATAACATCTCCTACCTTGTGGCCTTTGAGTGCATTGCCCACTGGTGAATCATCCGAAATGCGTCCGTTTCTGGGATTTGCCTCCTGCGAGCCGACTATCTCAAATATTTCCGTATCATCAAACTCAACGTCACGCACACGCACTATACTTCCAAGCGTAACAGTGTCCCTCGGGCCTTCTCCCTCAAGGACATCAACTATCTCAGCATTTTCTATAAGGTCCTTGAGCTCTGCGATCTTGGAATAGAGTTTTCCCTGCTCTGTCTTGGCCTCGTCATATTCGCTGTTCTCAGAAAGATCTCCGAAACTCCTTGCTTCCTTTATCTGCTCGGCTACTTCCTTTTCCCTTACGGTCTCAAGATAGTTGAGTTCCTTCTTGAGCTCATTGAGGCGATCGGTGCTCATTTTATAGCGGTTGGAAATGCTTGAATTTGAATAAGCCATTGTATACGACTCCCTTACTGAATTATTGGTATTATAGGTTTACGGTCAAATAAATGTCAACTTAAAAATCTGAGTGCTTCCATTAACTGCTCATCTTCTGATGTACTGGCTGTACCCTCCTGGCCGCCTGTAGTACCAAGCGTTGTGCCGACTGTAGAAGGGTCTGAGTTGTAGATGATAATGTCCGGGGTAACGCCGATATTGGATATATCTGTCCGCATTGCTGTAAGATACATTTTTGTGGAAAGCCTGATAGCCGCGCCGTCTTCAAGGTCGAAAGTCTCCTGCGCCTGTACATTGCCCATACTCTGCTCTCCAAGTATAGTGGCCTTGCCATATTCCTGAAGTACCTTTGCAAAGATCTCGGAGCAGCCGTATGTTCCGCTGTTTATCATAACGACTGTGGGCAGATCTATGCACATTCCGTCAGATTTATACACTTTCTCCTTACCGGCATTATCCACTTCGATAAACATATCGTAGTTCGGAAGAAGATAATCCAGAAGCGCAGCCGCTTCAGAATAAAGACCTCCGGAGTTGCCGCGAAGATCTATAACGAGGCTCTCCGCATCCACGAAGAGCAGATATTCTATTGCAGCGATCGCATCCTCCGCGGTACCGGCCTCAAAGTCCTTTATCTGCACATAACCGGCCATAGTCTTCTCAAGACGGTAGTTAACAGAACTCTGATAAGCAGTTGAGCAATCGACAGTTACAGTGTTTTTCCCGCTGAGGCCTATATCGAATGTAGTATTCATCTTTGAACGGATAAGCATCCTTACATCATCGATATTCATGTCGGATACCTTAACACCGTCAATGCTTTGGATCACCATGCCGGGAGCAAGTCCGGCTTTTGCAGCAGCTGAATCATAATTGACGGATACTACCTCAAATCCTCCGGAATCATTTTTCTTTAAAGACATGCCTATATTTGCATATTCGTCTGAAGAATAGAGCTGATATGTGCTGTATTCATCAGCACTCATATAATAGCTCCATTTATCCGCGAGTCCGGCTACCATTGCGGCAGATGCCGAGTCAGCCATCTGATCTCTGTCGGCAACTCCGATATAATTATCTACAATGATGTTCTTGAGTTCTATATATCGCTTTGCTTCCTCATATTCCTCCTTGCCGCCGACGCTGTTCATAACCTTGTGATAGGTAACGCCTATGGCAGTGCCGGTGAATATGATAAGCAAAAGCAAAACTACCTTAAGAGGGATTCCGAGATTGAAAAAACCGACAATAAACCTCAGGACCCTTCTCAGTATCCGTTTAGTATACTTGCTCACAAACGACCTCCAACTTAACCGTATCTGCCGGACAGCTGAAAACAGACTGTCCGGCATGTATTAT
>CACYDX010000275.1 GCA_902773255.1 Oscillospiraceae bacterium | reverse complement strand
TACACATGCATTGATAAATAATATCATAACTAATTAATTATAACACATTTTCCGGTGAGCCTGTCAGAACAGTTCGGCGAGCATGCAACGTGCCGAACCCCCGCCGATGCGTTCGATGCAGTCCAGCTCAGGCATTATCAGTTTCAGCCTGCTTTCAAGCAGTTCTCTCTGCTCTTCAGCAAGGCTGCCGTAAGCCGTCCGCGAAAGGACGAGGCAGGGCTCTCCTGCTTTGTTCCGCAGTTCCAGCATGTTTCCCGCGAAATGCTCCATCTGCTCAAAGGATATCTCCAGTATCATCCTGCCGCTGCTTTCCAGCGACTGCCTCAGCTTCGCCATCTGAGCCGGATCTCTTACGGCGTCCATACATACAACGGCGATCTCCGTGCCGACATGCATCATAACGTTCGTATGATAGATCTGCATCCCGTCTGCATCCGCAGCCTCGAAAAGCAGCGGAGCATAGCCGAGTCTGCTACAGAACTCATACAGCACTTCTCTGCTCGTCCTCGGCGAGCTGCAGGCATAGGCGATCCTGTTCACCCTGTCCAGCACCATTGAGCCCGTGCCTTCCAGAAAAAGCCCTTCCTGCTCATAGTGTGTGAGGTCCACCGTCCGCCGGACTTCGAAGTTTTCTCTTATCGCCTCAAGCACCGCGGGTTTCCTCTCGAGGCGCCTGTTTTCGGCAAACATCGGATAAAGTACTAGCGTGCCGTCATCATGGGTGGAAAACCAGTTGTTCGGGAAGACGGAATCGGGCGTATGCGGATCCGGCGTATCCTCGACGCTTATAACGTTTATCCCATTTGCTTTCAGCAGTTTAATGAAATCGTCCGATTCCTTCCTTGCCGAAGCCTGTATGCCGCTTTCGTCCCCTGCCTTCTGGAAAGCATTGTTCACGGCGGTTTCCCCGTTGAAAGCAAATGCCGCCGGCCTTACCATCAGGACGGTATCCGTCGTCTGCCGGTGAGTTTTATTCTGCCCTGTCGCCCTGATCGCGCCGAGACAGTGGATCCTGACGACCCGGTTGCCGTCCGTTTCGGATATTTCGCGCAGCCGGTCCAGATAATGCCTGACGAGATCCGGCCTTCTTTTGCCCAGAACGCGGAAGATCTCAGGCGCCTCCATGCGTACTTTCTCATCCTCATCACACAGAAGTGCCGCGAAAACAGGCATATGCCCTTCATATATATCCGGTGTGTTCGTCGCGATGTTCTCGGAAGCCCAGATGAAGCTCAGCCTCACAGACGCCTCTTCATCGGCCGCGAAACGGAACAGCCCTGCCCAATATGGCTCTATAAGCTGAAAACCACCTCTGCCTATTCTGCCCAGGGCATTCACGGCCCGTTCCCGCAGAAGCGGCTCCGGGCTTTCCAGAAAGGCAGCGACCGCCGGAACACAGCTCCCTATGGCATCGGGATGGCTCAGTCCCATCTCCCCGAGCAGCCACAGCGCTTTTGCCTGTATCTTCATCGATCTATCGGAAAGAAGGGATGAAACAAACGGAATGCTCTCGTTCCACTTATCTCTGTTCTTCGTCAGGATCCCAAGCTCCTTGTAGAGTTCCGCCTCGCTCATTCCCTCACCTCCCCGGATCGTGATCTTTCTGGCGCTATCCTACCACAGATCCCGCGGATTTCATAGTATGCAGGCAAAAAGCAGGATACCGGCTAAGATATCCTGCCTTTTTCCTATCAGCCGCTTTCTGCACAATTGATCACTTCACTTTTTTCCTTCTGACGTCAGGAACATGTGGAAGGTAGAGAGATGAGTGAAACCGTTGCAATATCAAGGCTTTACTCTCTCTGCCACATGGTCGAGAGAGCTCTTTCTTCCATATTCTTCTCTCTTTCTACCACGTGGTAGAGAGAATGAAGATAAGTAATACCAATACTTTCTACGCTCTCTCTACCATTTTCAAATCTCTGACGGACCCAAGTCTTCAGGGAGAGTCAGTCCAGTAATACGAAAATCTTTATTCTGCTGAGAGCCTGATTGGCAGAAATCGGTCATTATCCATATCAATACATCCAATTTTCCACCAGCTGCGGGATCTCCAGGAGATCATGAATGATGAAGGTCTCCCGGCCGGTAGGCGCGCCGGGACTTGATGGATCAAGGTAAAAGATGCTGCCTATGCCGGCGTTCAGTGCGGCGTCTATATCAAGGCTCCTGTCGCCCACATAGTAACACTGCTCCGGCATAAGCTCATACTTTGCCATAAGGTAAAGGATGCCGTCAGGGGCGGGCTTGCGCGGGAAGCCGTTCAGCGCCGTGACGATCTCGGTAAAATAGGGTTCAAGGCCGGTCTGTTTCAGGATCGCTCTGCAGGAAGCGCCGCGATGGGTGAAAACGAAGTTTCGGTGACCAGACTCTTCAAGAGCCTTCAGCGTCTCCGCAGCATGGGGCATGGCGCTTATGGCATCTATTCTGCTGTCATTGAGCTCGTTGAAGCGGGCTTTGATAGGGGCCGGATCCATGCCCCGTTCGGCAGCCAGTTCCTCCAGGAAAGTGGCGACAGAGGTGCATATCACCTGCCTGTGGATCTCCTCCGCGCTCAGTTCTATGCCGGAATCGGCGCAGGCCTGCTGCGTGGCAGGAACGATAGCGGGATAGGAATCCACCAGAGTGCCGTCCATATCCCAGATAAAAGCAAGCATTTGCGAGCGCACCTCCTTTCTTCGTTATTCAGATATTACCATGAGATCCTGTGCAGCACAAGAAGCTTGACAAAGGCCTGAACAACGGGTTATGATACGCAAAAAATAAATAATCCGCTGCTCACCACCGGGTGAACAGATCAGGGGGTATTCGAAGCTCAGCCGTAGGTACGGTGCGCCGGGGCGCATTATAAGGCGGAGCTCCGGGTATCCCTCAGACTTTTTTAAGGGGGAAATATTATGAGAATAAAGCCTTTCAAAGTGGAAGAGTGGATGAACGCCTACGAGTCCGGAGCGAAGTACAATATCGCCGAGACCTGCGTGGATTCCGTGTCGCTCGAGGAACTCTGGGCCCTTTCCGGCGTGGACGGGGAAAAGTTCTGGCGGGATTTCTGCGCAAGACGCCTCACCTACGGCGATATCGAGGGCTTCCCCGCTTTCCGTGAGGGAGTATGCGGCCTTTATAAAACGCTGAAGCCCGAGCACATCATCCCGACCCACGGAGCCTCAGGAGCGAACCACCACATTTTCTATTCCCTCATCGATCCGGGAGACAGAGTAGTCAGCATAATGCCGACATACCAGCAGCTCTACTCCATCCCGGAATCATACGGGGCAGATCTTGCCGTGCTCCATCTTAAAGAGGAGAACGGATTCCTGCCGGACCTTGAGGAACTTTCCCGACTGGTGACGCCCGGAACGAAGTTCATCTGCATAAACAACCCGAACAATCCCACCGGCGCCCTGATGAGCACGGAGCTGCTGAAGGAGATCATAAAGATCGCGGAGGCGGCAGGCGCATGGATCCTGTGCGACGAGGTATACCGCCATCTCACGCAGGAGGATGGCTGGTGCGAGTCGATCGTAGATCTTTATGACAAGGGCATTTCCATCGCCAGCATGAGCAAGGTGTTCTCGCTGGCAGGGCTCAGGCTCGGCTGGATCGCCACGAAGGACGAAGAGGTGATCCGCTCCTGCTTTTCACACAGAGACTACAACCTCATTAGCTGCGGAATGATAGATGAGAGGATAGCGGCAGTGGCCCTTGAAAACAAGGAAGTTCTGCTGGAAAGGAGCCGCGGCATCGTCCGAGATAACCTCGCTGTGCTCGATGAATGGGTAAACAGTGAGCCGAAGATGCACTACGTCAAGCCCCGGGCCGGCACAACCGCGCTGGTATTTTATGACTATCCGGTGGATTCCTATGAATTCTGCAAAAGAATGTATGATGAATGCGGCGCTTTCGTGACGCCCGGAGACTGCTTTGAGGAGCCGCACAGCATGCGCATCGGCTTTGCAAGCGACACGCAGACCCTGAAAGACGGTCTTGCGGCGATAAGCCGCTTTCTGCAAAATAACTTTTGATTTATGCACGGGCCGGTATTATAATATGATTAATTTTAAAATATAAAATATTGTGAGGAAACGCTCATGCTCGATTTTCTAAGACAGGAAGGCATCGATGAAACCCTTATAGCCCGCATCGAGGAATTCAGGAAGGGCTTCCCCGTTGCAGAGGGCGATGCCGCAAGGATCCCTGTGCCCAGATTCAGATACTTCGGCAGCGAGATCTGGAAGCTTGCCATAACGGCCATTCTTTCCGGCGAGAACATACTGCTCGTCGGTCCCAAGGCCACGGGAAAGAACGTATTTGCAGAGAACCTTTCCGCTGTGTTCGGCAGGCCTGAATGGGACATCTCCTTCTATCTCAACACCGACGCCTCCACTCTCATAGGCACCGACACATTCAAAAACGGTGAGGTCTCCTTCCGCAAAGGTCCCATCTACTCCTGCGCGGAGGCCGGCGGCTTCGGCATTCTCGATGAGATAAACATGGCAAAGAACGAATCGCTCGCCGTTCTGCACGCAACACTCGACTTCCGCCGCATAATCGATGTGCCGGGATACAGCCGCATAACCCTGGCCCCGTCCACCCGCTTCATCGCCACCATGAACTACGGCTATGCGGGCACCCGCGAGCTCAATGAGGCTCTCGCCTCCCGATTCATGGTGATAAACATGCCCATCATCTCCGGGGATGACCTCGAAAAGCTCCTGCTGCAGCAGTATCCGACGCTCAAGAAGGAATTTGCCACGCAGCTCACCACGCTCTTCGGGGAGATCCGCCAGAAGTGCGAAAGCTCGGAGATATCCACAAAAGCGCTCGACCTGCGCGGACTGCTCGCGGCAGTGAACCTCGTATATAACGGCCTCAACATGCGCGATGCACTGGATATAGGCATCATCAACAAGTGCTTCGACGAGTTTGAGAGAACGCTCGTTGACGACATAGTATCCGCGAGGATAGACGGGAAGCTCACCGGGAAGGAGATATTCTCCTGATCTGAACATCCGGCTCTCATCCGGAGCCGCGACCTGAAACCGATTATTATGGAAGAAATCGCCACCGACCTTCAGAAAAGGCGGGCCGACAATATAATATGGACCTGTGCTGACGACTATTCCTTCTCCCCGGACTTCAAGGCATACGACAGCAACGGCGATGCGGACATCTACTGGAACTTCATTTTCGGCGCGGCAAGGCGCCATTACGAATATGAGAAGCTCGAAAAACTCTTCGCCATGCTCGACAAATACAGTGATTCCGCATTCTACGAGACCATATTCTGGAACGCACTGGAGCCTCTGCTTTACGGTAAGGAGCTCGATGCGCGGCCGGTGCTCGAGAGGATACGACCGGAGCCTGCCGTTACGGAGCTGAAGCTTGAGGCTGAAATGAGCACGGACGAGATAGTGGACGCCTCCCGGAAGTTTTTCGATGAGCGCTACGGCCTCTACGGCGACGGAAAGAGACGCCTGAAATACCGGCTGCCGCATATGAAAAGGCTGGCTGTGGACAGTTTCCTGCAGCGGGGAGTAAACGGCGTATACCGCAGGCTTGCCGATATGCCCGAAAGAGTATTCACACACGAGAAAGGCATGTACGCCGAACCAACCGTGTTCACCGGCGGAGGACTTCCCAGCGGCACGAAGCTAACCGTGCCGGAGCTGAGGGAATTCCTCGGGACGAAATTCGGAAAGTCGATATACCCGGCGGAGCATGTTGAGGAACTTGAGCGAAAGCTCTGCACCGGAAACCACAAATTCACCCATCTTTTCTTCACAAGGGGTGAGACAGTGGAGCTGCACGGCGTATACAGCACCTTTGAGATGCACCAGCGGAAGCGCCAGGAGGAGATAATTGCCGGCAACCGCCGCTACTACAAAAGAAATCTCAAACAGAACCGGCTCCTCATCTCGCGGCTTAGCACCAGCATAAGCAACTCCGTGCTGATGCACATGCAGCCTGAGCAGGTGAAAGCTGCTGCGGGGACTGTAGACCCGGTGATCGCCTGGAGGGCGGCAGTGCTGGGCGACGAGAAGGTGTTCAAACGGACGGAGAACGCCAATGCCGGCGATATGAGCGTGGACATACTGCTCGACGCCTCGCATTCGCAGATCAGGCGGACGGACAGGATATCCTCGCAGGCATTTATAATAGCCGAGGCGCTGGCAAGATGCCATGTGCCCTGCAGGGTGATGAGTTTCTGCTCGATGAGCGGATTTACCGTGATGCGCCTTTTCAACGATTATTCACACGCAGGCAACGAGTCCATCTTTGACTATTACGCAGAGGGCTGCAACAGGGACGGCCTCGCTGTCCGTGCTGCGGGAGAACTGATCTCCAAAACGCCGTATGAGCACAAGATGCTCATAGTTCTTTCAGACGTGAAGCCGCTCGACATAGCAAAGATCCGAAAGAACGAGAAGGATATCGGC
>CACYDX010000274.1 GCA_902773255.1 Oscillospiraceae bacterium | reverse complement strand
TCCGTTCGGAATCCAGTGAGGCGGATTCGGCTGTAAGGGATGCATATATGCTCTCCCTATTGCCAAGCTTCATTCTGCATCCGCTTATCACATTGGAATTGCCGTCAAGCAGCTTTCTCTGCGCTTCTGCCGCATCCTCGAGCCATTTAACTCTTAAACGCGAATCCTCAATGCTGCTGTTTATCTCGAGAGACCTCTTCTTCTGAGACTCTATGTCAAGATCCAGCTGGCGGATCTTTTCCTCGTTGTTCTTTATTTCCGAAGCAAGAACAGCCTTTGCAGAATCATGCTCTGCTACCCTTGACCTGATAACAGAGAGATCATTTCTGAACTGCTCGGCATCTGCCTCCTTCTGTCTGATCCTTCCGTATATGCTTGAAGAGGAGGCATACAGGGCTTCAAGATCCTTCTTTGCAGCTTCAAGTTCCCTGCTGACTCTCTCATGGTCAGCGATTACAGAGCCTGAACGGTCACGGATCTTCTCCAGATTATTCATCCAGAGGGATACTTCCTTTATCCTCAGCTCATCTCGCAGTATGAGATACTTCCTGGCTGTATCTGCCTGTTCTCGCAGCGGGCCTACCTGAAGTTCAAGCTCATCTATCTTGTCGTTTATCCTGACAAGGTTTTCCTCAGTCTTTTTAAGCTGGTTTTCCGCCTCGTCCTTCCTGTATCTGAAGCGAGATATGCCTGCCGCCTCCTCGAATACTTCCCTGCGGTCGGCATTCCTATCGGAGATTATATCGGCTATTCTTCCCTGGCCTATGTTTGAATAACCGTCCCGTCCGAGTCCCGTATCCATCAGGAGGGAATTAAGATCTTTCAGGCGGACTGATTCCTTGTTTATATAGTATTCACTTTCGCCGCTGCGATAATATTTTCTTGATATTACTATTTCTTCAGATTCATAGTCGAAAAAGCCCGTTGAATTGTCAAAAACAAGGGAAACCTGCGCGAAGCCGAGGGGTGAACGTTTTTCAGTGCCTCCGAAAATAACGTCCTCCATCTTGCTTCCGCGGAGAGTCTTTGTTCTCTGCTCGCCAAGCACCCACAGCACGGCATCTGAAATGTTCGATTTGCCGGAACCGTTTGGACCGACGATGGCAACGATATTCTTATCAAACTCAAGCCTGGTTTTTTCGGGAAACGACTTGAATCCCTGGATCTCGATTGCTCGTAAATACAAAACTATACCTCAATCAATGATTCTTAATTCTGAAGCTATATGGAGCTCATCATCTTCCGACGGTGAGATCCTTATACTATTCAGCGAAAACTCTTTTTTTAATCTTTTGAGATTGTCCCTGTGCTGTCCCGTCATCTGAGAAAGCTTTCTTGCGGGACCTGAGATCACAATGCTTCTTCCCACATCAGCTGTGCTTATAAGTTCTCTCATCCGGTAATACATTACCCTGCTCTTAACAAGTTCGCCAAGCGCCGGATGGTACGCTCCACCGACTGCTTCTCCGGAGCTGAGCTCGTCAGTGGGATTTAAACCCAGCCGGATGATCTCTATCCCGTTATTCTCAAACAGCGGAACTATACGCGAACATATCTCAACTGCGTCATTTACAGTATGCTCTTCATATTTTCCCGCTTTCCAGAGTTCATACAACGCAGTATCCCTGATTATCACAGTAGGATAGATTCTGACTCCGTAAGGGGCAATACGACAAACTTCCTCCGCAGTCCTGATGTCTTTCTCAGGTGTATCTCCGGGAAGACCTGTCATTATCTGGATGATAAGTCTGAATCCGTATTCCTTTACAAGGGCCGCAGCATTGATAACATCTTCGGCGGTATGCCCTCTGCCGGATCTCAAAAGCACTTCCCTGTCGAGCGATTGTGCTCCGAGCTCTACAGTCTTCACGCCGAAGGAATGAAGTCTTTCAAGTGTTTCGGGGCCTATCGCATCCGGCCTCGTTGAGAGCCGGATTGAATCCAGAAAACCTGTCTCAACATACTTATGTGCCGCTGAGAGAAGTGATATCTGTTCATCTGAAGGTATTGCAGTAAAACTGCCTCCGTAGAATGCAAGCTGCGGTTTTGAACCTTCAGGGAGCATTTTTTTTGCATCCTCGACCGCCTGTATAACTGTGTCCGTGCCAGCGGGCGTGAGCTGACCGGATATCTTTCTCTGATTGCAGAACACACAGTTGTGCGGGCATCCCACATGAGGAATGAATACCGGTATTATCCTCTCTCTTGCGCTCATGCCTTCAATTCTTTAAGGGCCTTTTCGGCTGCAGCCTGTTCCGCCTCTTTCTTGCTCCTGCCTTCACCTTCTCCAAGCACCTTACCGTTTACAGTTACGCTGAATACAAAGCGTTTGTCATGGTCCGGGCCGGACTGGGAAACAAGTGAATATTCAACATATCCGCCTGCGTCCTTCTGTACGAGTTCCTGAAGTTCAGACTTATAATCAGTATGTGATCCCTCAATTTTCAGCGCTGAGACATCCAGCACATGGTCGAAAACGAATTTCTTTGCTTCTTCCAGACCTCCGTCGAGATAGATTGCAGCAATAATGGCCTCTATCATATCAGCCAGAATCGAAACTCTGTTTCTCCCTCCGCTTATCTCTTCGCCTTTTGAAAGTCTCATATACGGGCCTACATCAAGCCTTAATGCCACGGGATAAAGAGCCTGCTCACTCACATGATCTGCTCTCAGTCTGGTCATTTTTCCTTCCGACAGATTCACGGTATTGCGGTAAAGATAATCTGCCGTGATATATCCCAGAAGCGAATCACCGAGGAATTCCAGCCTTTCGTAGCTCACAGTGTTCCTATCGTTGGCATATGAACTGTGTGTGAGCGCCTGTTCAAGAAGCTCTCTGTTTTTGAAACTGTAGCCGATCGCTTTTTCTAAGCTGTTCATTTACTCCTGTTTTACTTTCATATAATCGATATTGTTTTCAATATCTGAAATTATGCCTGAATTATAAAACTCTATAGCCTGCCTGATCGCTGCAAAGATGCTTGCTGCATTTGAAGAACCATGAGCCTTGATAACAGGCCTGCTTATTCCTATAAGTGCGGTACCGCCTACTTCGTTGACATCCAGACTCTTCTTCATCGCCTGAAGATCGCTCTTCATGATTCCGGCTGCGAGTTTATTCTTTAAGGAAGCATAGAAAACTCCCTTGAGCTCCTTCATCATGTATTTAATGACACCCTCAGCTGTCTTCAGCATTATATTACCGCTGAATCCGTCAGAAACTATTACATCAGCTTCTCCGCTGAATACGCCTGTGCCTTCAACATTTCCGACGAAATTGATCCTGCCTTCCTCACTTGCCCTGCTTAGCAGCTCAAAGGCCTGATGCTGCAACTCTCCGCCCTTAGTATCCTCCGTTCCTATGTTAAGCAGTCCTACACGCGGATTTTCACATTTCATCAGCTTGCTTGCATAGAACGAACCCATATAGGCAAACTGAAGGAGGTATTCGGCAGTGCAGTCAACATTCGCACCGCAGTCTATAAGCATAACTCCGTTTTCCCCTGCAGGGAGTACCGGTGCAAGGGCAGCTCTTCTTATGCCGTGGATTCGCTTTACGGTAAGCGTGGCTCCTGTAAGCAGGGCTCCGGTGCTTCCGGCAGAGATCATTGCATCTCCTGTTCCTTCTTTCAAGAGATTGAGTGCAACAGCCATGGATGAGTCCTTTTTACGTCTTGTAGCTGTGCTGGGATCATCCTCCATGGAGATAACATCTCTCGCATCAACTATCTCCAACCCTTTCTTATCAGTGCTTTCAAGCAGTGATGATACTACCTCCTGCTTTCCAACAAGGATGATATCCACTCCGAGTTCATCTCTTGCCTTTACAGCGCCTTTAACTATTTCCTCAGGAGCGTTGTCTCCGCTCATGGCGTCAACTATTATTTTCATACCCGAAAACCTCCTTAGACTTAAGATCGCGTATTATATCCAAAGACCTTTTTGAGATCTCAGCATTTTTGTTTCGCTTACCTTTAACTTTGTAACCGAGCGGTGTGATTATACCAAAGTTAATGTTCATCGGCTGGAAAGGTCCGACAGATCCGGAGGATACATAAAGGCTCAGAGCGCCTATCGCTGTCTCCTGGGGAAAATCCACATGCGCATACTCTTTTATATCAGCTGCCATTTCTATCCCGGCGAGCATTCCCGAAGCTGCAGACTCGATATACCCCTCAACTCCGGTGATCTGCCCGGCAAAGGCTATTCTCGGTTCTGATCTTAGCCTGTAATATCTGTCGAGCAGCACAGGGCTGTTTATAAACGTATTCCTGTGCATAACGCCGTATCTTACGAATTCTGCGTTTGCAAGAGCCGGAATAATCGAAAACACGCGTTTCTGCTCAGACCATGTAAGGTGTGTCTGAAAGCCAACCATGTTATAAAGTGTGCCGTCCTGATTATCTTTTCTCAGCTGCACGACAGCATATGGCTCTATCCCTGTATGCGGATCTCTGAGTCCGACTGGTTTGAGGGGCCCATATCTGAGAGTATCAAAGCCTCTTCTGGCCATGACCTCAACGGGCATGCAGCCTTCAAATACAGCTCCGTCGTCAAAGCCGTGTATTTCAGCTTCCTTCGCGCTGATAAGCTCGGTAACGAAAGCCTCGTACTCTTCTTTGCTCAATGGACAGTTTACATAATCTGCAGTGCCTTTGTCATATCTTGATGCAAAGAATGCGCTTTCAAGATCTATGCTTTCAAAACTAACTATCGGAGCAACAGCATCATAAAAATGAAGATCATCCACGGGACAGAGCTCTGCAATCGCATCAGAAATAGCCTCAGAACTCAGCGGTCCAGTAGCGATGATCACTTTACCCTGCGGGATTCTTTCGGCTTCTTCAGCGATCACGCTGATATTCCTGTGGTTTTTGATCTTGTCTGTAATGTACCCGGAAAAAGCATTTCTGTCGACAGCAAGGGCTCCGCCTGCAGCAACACTGTTATTGTCGGCGCTTTCCATTATCAACGAGCCTAACCGCCGCATTTCCTCCTTGAGAAGTCCCGCAGCATTTGAGAGCTCATTGCTTCTGAGTGAGTTTGAGCAGACGAGCTCCGAAAAAGTATCTTCTTTATGTGCCGGTGTTCTTTTGTCAGGCTTCATCTCAATCAGATCAACATGGATGCCCCTTTCAGCCATCTGCCATGCCGCTTCACATCCGGCAAGACCTGCACCTATTACTGTTACGGACTGTTCTGACAATTGCTTCACGCCTTCTTTTTTGCTGTTTTCTTAGCAGATGACTTCTTTTTGGCAGCAGCTTCAGTTTTTGCTTTTTTCTGATATTTTCTTTTTTCTTCCGGCACAAAATTAGTGCAGTCGGGATTTACGCAGAAAGATTTAAGCGGTCCTCTTCCGCTGGGTTTGAACATGGTCTTTCCGCAGGCAGGGCATGTGGCTGCGGTAGGAACATCCCAGGTGATGAATCCGCAGTCGGTGCCTCGCTCACAAGCATAAAACACATAACCTTTTTTCGAAGTCCTCTTGAGGATCTTTCCGCCGCATTTCGGGCATGAACCCGGCATTTCAATGACAAGAGGCTTTGTAAATGTGCAGTCCGGAAAACCCGGGCAGGCAAGAAACCTGCCGAAGCGTCCGTTTTTTATTACCATCTGTCTTCCGCAGACATCACAATACTCATTGCTCAATTCATCAGGGACTTTTATCTTAACGCCTTTGAGCTCACTTCCTGCCTTGACCATCTCCTCTGAAAAACCGCCGTAGAATTCTCTGAGTATGCTTTTCCAGTCCGCTTTTCCGGATTCGACCTCATCGAGCTCTGATTCCATATGGTTGGTGAACTTGAGATCGACTATATCAGGGAAATGGTCCTTCAGCAATTCGTTCACAGCATCACCGAGAGCAGTCGGCTTGAGGTATCTGCCGTCCCTTACGACATAGTTATGGGAGCTTATGGTAGATATGGTGGGAGCATATGTGGATGGTCTGCCTATCCCCTTCTCCTCGAGGGCACGTATCAGAGTGGCTTCGGTATATCTTGAAGGCGGCTGGGTAAACTGCCTGTCCGGAAGGAACTTGACAAGGTCAAGCGCCTCATTCTCACTAAGCGGCGGCAGCTTAGACGAAAGCTCATTATCAGAAGTCTCTTTAGACTCCTCGTAGACAGCAGTATATCCGGCAAATTTCAATTCGGATGACGCGGCCTTAAAGATATGGCCCTTTGCCTCTACCTCAACGGCAATATTGCTGTAAACAGCATTAGCCATCTGGGAAGCCGTGAATCTTC
>CACYDX010000273.1 GCA_902773255.1 Oscillospiraceae bacterium | reverse complement strand
GCCGCATATACTGCTCCTATCAAGGCCGAGACTGCGATCGTTCTTGTGTTGATGCGGGGTTTTTCCATTTTATCCTCCATTTTTTATTATCGGCGAAACGAAGGCATGAAAACAGCGCGGGTGATACCCGGGCCCATTTTTTGACCAGGCCGTTTCGCCTGCGCAGGGTGTGGAAACCTGCGGTCATACAGTATTAATATGTATCTTCTGACGCTGCCTGACGGGAGCGGAGCGAGAATTCACAGCCGCAGTAGTCCTGCCTGTACAGCCCGTATTCCCGGCTCAGCGCCTGTGATCTCTGCTCTCCGCCGTGCTTTTTAAAATCAGAGGGGAGCCATTTCACGCCGGCTTTTATGCCTGCCGCCTCTCCTATCTCATTTATCAGCGGAGCGTTTTTGTATCTTGAGACCGTGAGTGTCGTACAGAAAAAATCAAAGCCGTTCTCCGCGGCTGTTCTGGCAGTTTCGGACAGTCTCAGCTGAAAACATTTCTCACAGCGTCTGCCGCCCTCAGGCTCGTTTTCAAGTCCGGCTATGTTTTCGTAATAATCTCCGTTCCTCCAGGACTCAACAAGGATCCTGACCTTATCCTTCATTCCGCTTTTTTCAAGAAGTTCGATCTGTGTGTCGAGTCTCTTCTGATACTCAGCTTCCGGATAAAGATTGGGATTATACCACAGGATCGTTACATCAAAATCAGCTGTAAGGCGCTCGAGCACAGATGACGAGCACGGGCCGCAGCAGCTGTGCAGCAGAACGGACGGCCTTTTATCTCCGAATCCTTCGGTTATCCTGTCCATTTCAGCCGAAAAGTTTCTCTTGTTCATAGACTGACTATAACACATCCGTCCTGTTTTTTCCATATCATGTTGCTTTTTGCCTTCCCGTTAATGTATAGTATACTGAGGAATATGATCACGGGAGAATCATTATGGACAACAGAACAAGCAAACAGAACTATTATCTCGATATTGCCGATGCGGTCCTTGAAAGGTCAACGTGCCTGCGACGCAAATACGGAGCTATCATAGTCAGAAACGACGAAATAATCTCCACCGGTTATAACGGTGCGCCGAGAGGAAGGCGCAACTGTTCGGATATCGGTGAATGCACAAGGGAAAAGCTGAAGATCCCTTCCGGAGAGCGATATGAACTCTGCCGCAGCGTGCATGCAGAGGCTAATGCCATCATTTCCGCTTCAAGGCGCGATATGATCGGTTCAACAATCTATTTGGTAGGCAGAGATGCAAAAACGAACGAGCTTCTGAAAGACGCCATGTCATGCACCATGTGTAAACGGCAGATCATAAACGCAGGCATAGATAAGATCGTCATACGCACCAGTTCAACAGAGTACCGGACCATACCTGTAAGCGACTGGATCGAGAACGACGATTCCATCTTCATGCTCTGATCTCAGGTATCAGATGATACAGCAGCCCGCAGTTTGAAACTGCGGGCTGCTGATTTTGTCTTGTATCACTCCCTGCACGTGAAGAGGATGACCTGCCTTGTTCTCGATATCTCTCCGAGCAGCTCCAGGGCCCTGGCTGTACGCTCCTCATCAAGATTCACCAGTGCATCATCTATTATAAGCGGGCAGTTTTCTCCCTCCGGAAGGGCAAGCTCACATACTGCCAGCCGCACCGCAAGGTAAAGCAGGTCCAGCGTCCCTGCGCTCAGATATTCGGAACTCCTTGCAACGCTCCCGCCGCTCTCTCTGGCCATTGCGGAAAAGTCTTTGGATATCATAACGGAATCATATTTACCGTCTGTAAGCACTGACATATATTCCGCGGCAAGTTCTCCGAGTTTCGGAGAAAACCTGTTCTGTATCTCCTGGTCCGCTTCTTTGAGCACCTTCTGCGCAAGCTCTATGGCATCGTATTCTCTGCTTACCGTCTCATATCTGTCCTCCAGATATGAGATGCTGCTCTCTATTACAACACTGTCTCCGATATGCTCGAGCCTTCCTCTCAGCTGTGCAAGCTCACGCTCAGTTGCCGCCTTTTTCTCCCTTGCGGCACGCAGCATTTCGGTAAGCGCAGAAGCTTCTCCGACGCCGTCAAGCGAAAAGTCCAAAGCGTCTATGGCTTTCTGTCTCGTTTCCGTTTGGGCAGATCTTGCGGCATTGTATTCCTCTCCTGCAAGTCTGGTCAACCGCTCAGCCTCTTTCAGACCGGCAACGAGTTCACAGTGCTTTTCCGCAATGTCACGTATCTCGTCCGTATCTGATGCCGAATATTTCCTCAGGAGCTGTCTTTTTTCTTCCTCGGATTCTCTGGTCCTGTTCCTCGTGTTTATATAGCTCAGTGCCGCCCATATGCCAAGAAGGCATAAAACACCGGATGCAATAATGAACACCAGTCCCTGTTCAGCAACATACAGAGCAGCCAGCACCGCCGCTGCAATCAGGCAGACGGCAAAAAGAAGCGGAGATATCCATTTTCCTGCACCCGTCTGTGCGGAAAGCTGTTCGTATCTCTCTATATCTTCTGACGCTGTCCTTCTCGCCTCTTCCGCGCTGATCAGTCCCAGTCTGCTGTTTCTCAGCTCTTCGCGTTTCTCTGTGTAGGCTGACGACATATCTTCAAAGCGTTTTCTTTTGGCTTCAAGATCTCTGTCGCCCTGATTCAGCTTTTCAAGCGCGTTTCTTCTCTGCTGTTTCCTTGTCTCTGTGATCTCAGATTCAAGTCTTCTGCATTCCGCATCGTATCCCTTCAGCGCTTCCTCCAGTTCACCAAGCTGTCTTGCCCCTTCCCGGGCCTCTTCGAGCTCGTAGTTTGCCTCATCAAGCTTAGCTTCGATCTCGGGAAGTTCCCCGTTTCTGTTAAAGCGCCTTTTACGGAGCCAGGATCTGAGTCTTTCGTCAGCTTCTGAAAAGCTGGTCTCTTCTTCACCTGTGGAGACAATAGCATTTATTCTCTTTTCCAGCTCCGGCCCGCCGGTCACAGTAACCGTACCCTGCTCGATGAAAGCACTCCGGCGGAATACTTCCTTTGATACTCCCGTAAGCTGCTCTCCGGCGTTTCTGCCCGTCATCCCTTCAACATTCGTGGCAGTGCCCGTATAGACCGCCCTGAAGTCCTGCATGGGTGAAGAAGGTGTTCTCGTCGTTCGGATAATGGTGATATCGCAGCCGTCCGCTACCACATCCATCTGGCCTTCCATAGGTGCTCCGGACCAGGGGGCGTATTTCTGCTTATCGGGCAGATACCCTTTTTTTGCGCGCTCGGATGTGTCTATTCCGTAGAGCATCGCTCTGATAAACGCGCACCATGTAGACTTTCCGCTTTCATTCGGAGCATGGATCACATTGAGACCTTCATGAAACTTCAATGTCTCGTTTTCAAGCTTACCGAAGGAGGCTGTTGCAGATCTTATTCTCATAGGATCAGACCACCTCCATATTGTCCAGCGCCGCAAGTCCCCAGCGCGCAGCCATTTCTATTCTGTTTTTCTCCTCTTCATCCGCGGCGGAATCACTGGCAGCTTTCAGCTTTGCGAGGAAAATGCCTCTCAGCGTATCGTTTCCTGCTTTCTCCCATATATCCTGTCTGAGCCTTGTCTCATCTCTTATCTGAAGATGGAAGAATAATCCTTCAAGATTGTTCTGAAGCATTGCTGCATCGGACGAGCTGTCTGTCTCTCCCGTGAGGACTATACGGTAGATATCGTTCTGTGTATCGTCGGGGAGCAGGGAATGGATCGCAAGGATCGGCTCCGCGCCGCTGATGTCCACATTCAGTATCTCATACTTTCTTCGTGCGATCGAGGCATATCTCAGAGTGACTTCACGGCTTTCCCTGTCTATCTCCGCGATGCTCACATAGCGCGCTCCGGTCTCATCGAAGCCTCTTCCTTCAGGGCAGCCCGGCCATGAATAATAAGTGTCTCCCACTATTTTCAGGCCTGATTGCTTATGTATATGCCCCAGTGCAGCGTAGTCAATCCCGCTCTCCGCAAGCTGCTTGGAGGTGATGGGATCATATCTGCTCTCTCTGACATCCGTTTCACCGTGCAGACACAGCAGATTGATGGTTCCCGGATATCTCTCGGCATGGAAGCTTTCAAGAAGCGGTCTTGAATATCTGTCGGTAAAAGCCGCTCCGAACACTCTCACCCCGAGATCATCGAATTCTATGCACTCGATCTCATTTTTTCTGAAAACAAAGACATTTTCCGGCAAGCTGATGCGGGAGTATATGCTCTTAGGCGTAAAGCAGTCGTGATTCCCGGGCGCAATGACCACCGGGCATGCCACGCTGCCGAAAGCGCGTACCATAGCACTTTCGGTCTCATAGAATACTTTCTCTCCATCAACAAGATCGCCCGGGAGAAGCATAAGATCCACCCGCTCATTCCGGGCAAGCTCCGCCAGAGACGACAGCAGCATACGCTGCTCCGTCCTTCTGAGCTTTGTTTTTTCTTCCGGCAGACCTTCAAACGGAGTATCAAGATGAAAATCCGCCGCATGCAGGATCTTCAGTGTGCTCATCTCACTCTTACCGCTTCCGCTCCGATGCATTTCCCGCTTTCCGGGTCTATCTCAAATATGCAGCCTTCCATCACACAGGGTCCCTTGCCCGATTCGTAACGCCTGGGAGGGTCACCCATGAACTTGCCTATGCTCTGATCGATATCAATGCCAAGCACCGATTCTGCCGATCCGGTCATACCAAGATCCGTAATATATCCCGTTCCGCCTTCAAGAACGCAGGCGTCTGAAGTCTGGACATGTGTATGCGTTCCCCACACCGCGCTTACTCTTCCCGCAAGCATGTATCCCATCGCACGCTTTTCACTTGTGCCTTCAGCGTGGAAGTCCACGAGAATGATCTTTTCTCTGGTCTCCTCGATCACGCTGTC
>CACYDX010000272.1 GCA_902773255.1 Oscillospiraceae bacterium | reverse complement strand
GATGGAGATAAAGGACGCGCTTTCCTACCTGAGGATGGCGGCCTTTCAGGACGATCTGGCATTTACCAGAGTATGCAACACTCCGAAACGGAACCTCGGTGAGAGGAGGATGCAGTTCCTGCGGGAATACGCCGAGACGAACGGCTGCTCGCTCTACAGCGCGCTCACAAGAAACCTGGATGAGGAAATATTCAGGGGGACAAAGGCGGGAAGCTTCGTTACGCTGATAGAGAAATACTCGAAGATATATCCACAGATGCCCGTTTCCGAACTGCTCTCCGCTATTCTCGACGAGAGCGGCTACGAGAGGATGATGCGGACGGAGGGCGGCCAGACGAGGCTGGACAATCTCGCGGAGCTGAAGCAGAGCATCCACGATTTCGAGGTCTCCTGCGGAGAGGAAACGAGCCTTGAGTTCTACCTCTGCCATGTGGCCATGTTCTCCAATTCCGACGCGGACGACGGGCGCGACAGGGTGAAGCTGATGACCGTTCACGCGGCAAAGGGGCTTGAATTCCCCTATGTTTTCCTCTGCGGCATGAACGAGGGAATGTTCCCCTCCGGAAAGGTGCGGACGCTGCCGGAGATGGAGGAGGAGCGAAGGCTTGCGTTCGTTGCTGTTACGAGGGCGAAGCAGGGGCTTTTCCTCTCGGATGCCGAAGGCCGGAACCTCGACAGCTCGCCGAGATATCCCTCAAGATTCATCCTCGACATAGACCCGGAGCTGCTGGAATACACGGAGGAGCCGAGAGAAGGTCTTATAGAAGATGCCCGGGATTACATTGAGCTGAGCACCCGCCTGCTCCCGGAAAACTCCGGTGATGTCTTCTTCCCGGAAGGGACCCGTGTGCGCCATGAGATAATGGGCACGGGCACCGTTGTTGAGATCGACACGGTGAAGAAAGCGCACATAGTATTATTCGACGGCTTTGCCACGCCGCGGAGCATATCCGTCCGCGCAAAGCTGGAAGCCATAGAAAGTTAAGAGAAAGGGATCAGAAAATGTCAGCTGCACTTCATCAGACTATAGTTATATTCGTCGGCCTGGTCGCCGGATTCTTCCTGAGGAAGAAAAATATCCTTTCAGCCACTGGCACGAAGGAACTCACCGCAGTGACCCTGAATATATTCCTGCCTGGCATGCTGCTCGTGAACATTCTCTCCAACACTACAGAGCTGAAAACGGGAGACGTGCTCATCTTCCTTGCCCTCAGCGCCGGAATGTATCTTCTCGGTCTCATCCTCGGCAAGATCTTCACCGCCGTAACCAAAGCTCCCAAATCCGACAAGGGCGTTTATGAATTCGCATCTTTGTCCAGCAACGCCGGTTTCATGGGCATTCCCGTATGCCTGGCGGTGTTCGGCAGCAAATGCTCCCTTTATGCCGCGCTCACGAACATCCCCTTCAATCTGCTCACCTTCTCTCTCGGCGTCTACCTGCTTGCCGGAAAGGCCACCTTGAAAAGGATCCTGAACCCGTCGTTCATCACGAGCATAATAGGCGTGGCCATTTACCTGCTCGGCTTCTCCGATAAAATGCCGTCGATCATAACCGACATCGCTTCCTTCCTCGGACAGGCGACCACGGTCTGCGCCATGGTCGTTATAGGCTCCACGCTTGCCACTGTGCCTCTCGGGTCGATCTTCAGGGAGTGGCGCTTCATCCCCTTCCTTATACTGCGTCTTTTCGGCATAGCCGCGCTGACGTATCTGCTGCTCAGCTTCGTAAATATCCCGCAGCTTGCAAAAGCCGTGATAGTGATGATGGCTGCGATGCCCGTGGCTACGAACGCCACCATGCTCTCCAATCTTTACGGCGGGAATACCGAGCTTTCCTCGAAGATCGTGTTCCTCTCCCATGCGCTGGCCATCGTGACGATCCCGCTCTGGGGCGCATTCCTGACCTGAGAGAAATCCCCTCACAAGGCTTTAAATCCATTGCAATAGGCCCGGGTTTATTGTAAAATATAATTTACGAACAAAGTAATATTCCTCTAATACCAGTATCTGATAAAAAGGAGAAATAACCAGTGAAACTTACCGGCAAAGCTCTTGCCGCCGCTGCCTACAAAGCCCGCCTGCTCGCAGTGGACGCAGTGTTCACAGCAGCTTCCGGACATCCCGGCGGTTCAATGTCCTGCATGGACGCGCTTACCACCCTCTATTTCAACGAGATGAACATCGACCCGGCAGACCCCAGGAATCCCGACCGCGACAGATTCGTTCTTTCCAAGGGCCACTGCTCCCCCGCACTCTATTCCGTTCTTGCCGAGCGCGGCTTCTTCCCCGTTGAGGACCTGAAGCTCTTCCGCTCCATCAAGGGCCACTATTCCGGACATCCCGACATGGTCAATGTGCCCGGTGTGGACATGTCCACCGGCTCCCTCGGCCAGGGGCTCTCCGCTGCAGTAGGAATGGCGCTTGCAGCAAAGCACAACGGCAAGACCTACAGGACCTACTCCATCCTCGGTGACGGCGAGATAGCCGAAGGCCAGATCTGGGAAGCTATCATGGCCGCAGCCAAGTGGAAACTCGACAATCTCTGCATATTCGTTGACCTCAACGGCCTGCAGATAGACGGAAAGACAGCCGACGTTATGCCCACCGATCCTGTTGACGCCAAGTTCAAGGCTTTCAACTGGAACGTGATCTGCATCGACGGCCACGATTTCGACCAGATCCTCGCCGCACTCGCACAGGCCCGTGAGGTGAAGGGAATGCCTACCGCCATCATAATGAAGACCACCAAGGGCAAGGGCATATCCTTCATGGAAAACCAGGCAGGCTGGCACGGCAAGGCTCCCAACGCGGAGCAGTTTGCCACCGCCAAGGCCGAGCTTGAAGCTAAGATCGCAGAACTGGAGGGCTGAGACAATGGCAGATAAGATAGCAACGCGCAACGCTTACGGCGAAGCTCTCGCAGAGCTCGGCGAAAAGTATCCCCAGCTCGTCGTTCTGGACGCCGACCTTTCCGGCGCTACGATGAGCAAGTTCTTCGCGGCAAAGTTCCCCGACAGATTTTTCGACTGCGGCATCGCAGAGGCAAACATGACTGTTATAGCAGCAGGCATGAGCACCTGCGGTCTCAAGCCCTTCACCAACACCTTCGCGATATTCGCGGCAGGCAGGGCTTATGAGCAGGTTCGCAACTCCATTGCCTATCCCGGGCTGAACGTTACTGTAGTCGGCTCCCACGGCGGTGTATCCGTCGGTGAGGACGGCGCCACCCACCAGTGCATTGAGGACTTCTCCCTCATGCGCACCATCCCCGGCATGCTCGTCTGCTGCCCCTGCGATGGCAACGAGATGCGTCAGGCTGTAGAGGCCCTGATCAATTATAACGGCCCGGCTTACCTCAGGCTCGAAAGACCCAACACCGAGATAGTGACAGACAGCATAGAGGGCTATAAGTTCGAGCTCGGCAAGGGCGTTACCATGAAGGACGGCAGCGACGTCACCATCATCGCAAACGGCATCATGGTCCCCGTGGCTCTTAAAGCAGCCGATCTCCTTGCCGGAGAGGGCATCTCCGCAAGAGTGATCGACATGCACACCATCAAGCCCCTTGACGAGGAGCTCGTGCTGAAGGCCGCAAAAGAGACCGGATGTATTGTCACCAGCGAGGAGCATTCGATCATCGGCGGTCTCGGAGCTGCTGTCTGTGAGTTCCTCAGCGGGACTTATCCCGTTCCCGTTGTCCGCCACGGTGTTAACGACCAGTTCGGCCGCAGCGGCAGTGCAAATGCTGTCCTTGAGTATTTCGGACTTACACCGGAAGTGCTCGCGGAGAAAGCCAAAGCCGCCATCGCACTGAAGAAGTAAAAAATCGTATCATTCTGAGCAGGCACGGCGAAGCGAAGAATCTCTGTATGAAGAGAGATCCTTCGGCAAGCCTCAGGATGAAAAAAAAACCGGGACTTTTGTCCCGGTCTTTTTTTATCTGTTTACAGACCCATTTCAATAGCCCTGGCGGCCTTGAGAATGGCCAGCTGTGTCTTGCCGTCGACTACCTTGCCGTCCATGACGTCCTGCAGCAGATCCTTGAGCGGCACTTTCACAACGTTGAGAAACTCCCCTTTATCAAGATGCTGCTCGCCCCTGTGCAGGCCGCGGGCGAGATACATGGTGATCTTCTCGTCGCTGTAGGCCACTGCGGAGTAGAATGCGCCGAGGTCCAGCCAACTGTCGGCTGTAATGCCGGTCTCCTCAAGGAGTTCCCGCTTTGCAGCGGAGAGCCTGTCCTCATCCGGGGAATCGAGCTTGCCGGCGGGGATCTCCGTGACGACCGTGTCCGGCGGATAGCGGTACTGCCTCTCGACATACACCATCCCGTCATCGGTAACAGGGATGATGCAAACAGCGCCGACATGCCGTATCACTTCTCTGCCGGTAATATCGCCGTTGGGAAGACGCACGCTGTCTCTGAATACGTGAAGGATCACACCGTTAAAGATCTCCTTAGAGTCTACTTTCTTCTCGCCGAGTTCCCTTTTCTCTTTTTCCGCATCGAATCTCATGGAGCATTCCGCCTTTCGTTCATTTCCGCTCAATAATACCACAGCCGCAGCGCGATTCCAAGGCCGGAGGCGGTTTTTTTGTTCATTAACTGTTGCAATATACAATGGCTTTTTGATATATTTGTATCATCAAAAACATATACTAATTATGATCCGGAGGATAACAATATGGCAGCAAAAAAAGTAGGAGTACTGATCAAAGAGGCACGCACCGCGGCCGGTCTCTCTCAGGAATCCCTCGCAAGAAAGATAGACGGCGTTTCGGCAACTGACATAGGCAAGGTGGAAAGAGGCGAGAAGGACCTCACTCAGGCCCAGCTCAAGGAGATCGCCAAGGCGCTCGGAATTACGCAGAAATCCCTGCTCGAAGCTCCGAAGAACATAAGCGCCTCCGCTGCGAAGAAGACCACGTCTTCCTCTTCCGCAGCAAAGAAGACGACATCATCTTCCTCGACCGCCAAGAAAACATCTTCTTCGTCTTCCACGGCTAAAAAGACCACGTCTTCAAGCACCGGAACTTCCATGAAACTCACAGCAACGGAGAAGAAACTGGTGGAACTTTACCGCGCAGCCGATTCCGATACCAAGAAGGCAGCCGTGAGCGTTCTTAAGGGCGAAACCACAGGTGCAAACGACATTCTTGCCAAACTGCTCGGCGGAGCAGTTGAGATGTTTGGGAAAAAATAAACCCCCAAAAAACCATGCCCCCTCCGTAGAGGGGGCATTTTTCTTTCTTTTTTCAGGGGAAAAGCGAAACAGCGTCTCCTGTGATGTCGTTCACGCCATTGCCGTATTCATCCACTGTGTACCATGCGTAGGTGGCGGTATGCGCCGGGATATCTGATGCCTCAACGATCTCATAGAGATGGATCGTTATCGTGCCGTCGGCATTTTTCTCTGCTTCAGCCAGCGGTGTAAAGAATCCTGTTTCGCAGAAGAATTTTATGCGCGCCCACTCCGCAAGCTCTTCCGGTTTATAGGGACCTTTGTTCACCGGCCTGAGGCAGCTGCGCGGCTCAAACATATAGGTGCCGGTGAGGATATTGTCCTCAGCTCCGCCCGCAAGGGTATTCTCATCCCGCTTGACGCTCATGATGACAGCACCCTGCGCCTCGGTGAGAGTGAGGGATTTGAACCATCCCGAGACATCCTCTCCGTATCCGCTGTAGACATTGTTGATCTTCAGCGTGTAGTCTCCGTCTTTTTCCGCAGTCTTACCGTCGAAAGTGAAGACTTCTTCATAGTACTCCGGATCTCCCGAGCGGAACATGGCATGCAGTTTGATATCATCCCCATCGGTGTCCAGCCAGTATTTCAGCATGCCACTGTCATTGCGGTACTCATATTTCGCAGAAACGAGGGCCGGCTCCATCCTGTAGTTTCCGGTGAGGATATTATCGTCACCGCCTCCGGCGAGCGTCTTTTTATCTCTTTTGACCACCAGGGTTATATGATCATCATATGTGCGCACTTTGAGCTTTTTGAAGCTGTCTGTTATATCATTCCCCTCAAGGTCAGTGATCCTGCTCACCTCTATGACCGACTTCCCGATATCATCCATATCCGGTTTGAGTATATAGAGTTTCTCGTGCCAGATGGGATCACCGGAACGGAACCAGCAGTGGAGGACCACATCGTCCGAGATGGTCCCGGTAAGATCGATCCAGTATTTGAGCATGCCGTCATCCTGAGTATAGATATAGGCATCAACGGGTGCATTCAGCAGCTCGAGCACAGAAGGCTCCCCGGTCTCTTCGGCAGGTTCCTCTGCGAGCCCGGGCTGCTCTTCCGGCAATTCAATAAGATCTTCCGGCTCTTCGCTGAGGAACACGCATTCCGCAACGACGCGATCGAGCATATCGCCTATTGTCTCTCCGCGCTTTTCTATCTCCTTGGATGCGAACATATAGACAGTGCCGTTATGAACGGTTATGATCCGGCGGTCCTTCACCTCATAGGCGCTGACACTGTAGGAATAGTCTATCTCGGTGCAGTTTTTGTTTCCGATGAGTTTCTCTTCAGCCTCTGCGGTCACCTTGAGATCCTTATACTGCTTCTGCATGTATGCGGTGAAGTCGGATATGAACTTATCACCGGATTCGTAGTTATAGGTGCTTATCATCACATAGGGGATATAACCGGCCTTCTGCGCATAGATATAGTAGCAGTTTCCTTTGAGCACCGCTGTTGTGCCTTCAGGAACCGCGACTTTGAGATCCCAGTCGGCGAGGGTATCGTATTCAGGCTCGGCTGCAAAGCAGACCGTCGATAACAGTACGGACAGCACTATTATCAGACAAATGACTGACAGTGTTTTTTTCATGTCATACTCCTTTCCGGTTTTCCGCTTTTTTCTTTATAATAACAAAGCAACTCTCTCCTGTACATAAAAACATACCGCAGCCGGGGCAGGTTTAACAGCTGATTCACAAAATGTCTATGCAGGGTTCAGGTGCCCTTGTAAAACACCGCAGATGCTGATATTATCACATATGCAACCGCCGGTTGCGCATGTTCAAAGCCCGCTTTATGGCTTG
>CACYDX010000271.1 GCA_902773255.1 Oscillospiraceae bacterium | reverse complement strand
TTAACACAGGAGGATTTTCTTTCGTTTACTAAAGTCTTTTTTTGACCCCCAGTTGAACTGGGGGTTTATTTTTCGCTAAAGCTCCAAATAGAAAAGCCCGCCTGTCATTAACTGACAGGCGGGCTTTTCTTAAATTCAGTTCTTATTCAGTGGCTTTCTGATGCTTCTCGTCCGCTTCCTCTATCATGGCAAGGTCGCCGTAGATGACGGAGTCATCGCCGAGAGCGGCTATCTTCACATCCACGGTGTTCCTTATCTGAGGCATGCAGTACTGATCCAATTCCGCAAGGATCCTGCTGAGGAACACTTCACCCACAGCCTCTATAACACCGCCGCCGTAAACTATCAGATCGGGGCTGAATACATTTATAAGGCTGCCGGTTGCAATTGCAAGATAATGGCAGGCACGGTCCACCGCCTTTATGGCGACTTTATCTTCCGCTTTAAGGGCCTTCTTCAATGCCTTGCTGCGGAATACGCCATCTTTTACGGCATCAGCCATAAGGGTGGTCTTACCCTTGGCGATCTGCTGGCGGATAAAAGCACTCATACCGGTCTTTGAGGAGAAAGCCTCAAGGCAGCCATGCTGCCCGCATCCGCAGAGGGGACCATCCGGCTCAACGATGATATGTCCGAGCTCGCCGCCCTTGAACATATGTCCGGTGTAGAGCTCGCCGTTCAGTATCAGGCCGCCGCCAAGACCCGTACCGACGAAGAGGCCGACAACGTTCTTATATCCCTGCGCCGCTCCGTATTTGAACTCACCGAGCACTCCGAGATTGACATCGTTTCCCACGAAGAAAGGCACTCCGAACTGCTGCTCCATGGAAGATTTTATATCATAGTCCCGCCAGGGCAGATTCGGGGTGAACAGAACTATGCCGTGCTCCTGGTCTATAACGCCCGGCGCGCATGAAGCTATTGCATGGATCTTGTTCTTGTCTATCCCGGACTCCCTGATCATCTGCTCGACAACGTCGATGATGACCTTCTCAACGTTCTCCGAGGTATTTCCGCCCTCGGTGGAGCGCTTTTTAAGCCTGTAGATTATTTCTCTGTTCTCGTTGAAAATAGCGCCGAGCACCTTGGTGCCGCCGACATCCAGACAAATATTGTAGGACTCTGACATGTATCGCTGCCTCCTTATAAATATGTTATATGTTCAGTATTTTAATTCTCAGCCGAAGAAAGCTTTGCGCAGGCGGCTCCAGAATGTTCCTTCATCCGCTGCTGCAGTCTGCACTTTTTCCTCACTGCCGTTCAGTGAGAAGCGGAGATTGCTGAAATAGTTATACAGCGCTTCCTGAGAGGACGTGCCCTCGCCGCCGCTTTCGCGCACATAAGTGCCGTCCGATTGCATGATGCGGGCTTTTTCCCTGTCATCTCTGAAGGCGTTCAGTATCTCGTTTATCTGCTCGCGTGTATCCGGAGTCTTTACCTCCATAAAAGCTTCAACACGCCTTTCGAGGTTGCGGTTGAGCATATCTCCCGAGCCGATGAACATCCTCTGATCCTCACCCTCGCCGAAGCTGTATATACGCGAGTGCTCCAGCCAGCGTCCGACAACGCTCTTTACGGTTATATTGTCTGTCATGCCGGAAACACCCGGACGCAGACAGCATATGCCTCTTATGAAAAGCTCGACCTTAACTCCGGCCTTGGAACATTCTATCAGCTTTTCCATTACCTCGCGGTTGTTGATGGAGTTTGCTTTGATGACTACGCGACCCTCACTGCCTTTGGCGATCTCCCTGTCGAGAAAATCGATGAGCCTGCTTTTGAAACTCAGCGGCGCAAACCACAGCGTACGCGGCTCGGGCGGCACTTCACCCGCACTCAGTGCGGTGAATGCAGCCTCCGCATCAAGTCCAGCTTCCTGATCCGAAGTAATGAGAGAAAGGTCGGTATACTGTTCGGCAGTCACCTCGTTATAGTTTCCGGTGCCCACCTGAGTTATATAGCTTATATTCCCTTCGTGCTCGCGGGTTATGAGGCAGAGCTTGCTGTGGACCTTGCTGTTCGGAAGCCCGTAGATCACTCTGCAGCCGGCGTCCTCGAGCATCTCCGAATAGTCTATGTTGCTCTGCTCGTCGAACCTTGCCCTGAGCTCCAGCAGGCAGAGCACATCCTTGCCTCTGTCCGCCGCATATGCCAGGGCTGCAGCTATCTTGCTGCTTGCAGCCATACGGTAAAGCGTTATCTTTATTGAAAGCACTTCCGGATTATCCGCCGCCTCATATATCAGCTCCACGAATGAGAGCATGCTCTGGAAGGGATAGCTGAGCAGCAGGTCGTGTTTATCTATATATTCGAAGAACTCTCCCTTTTTAATCCCTATCTCCCTTGAAGGCCGTCTCTCCGGATATCTCAGCCCTTCCCCGCCGCCTATGGCAGAGCGGAATGAAAGGTCAAAGGGCACAGAGGCGTTGAATACACTGCGTTCAGGCGCTCTAAGTTTCTTTATGAGCAACGCTCTCGCCTGATCGGTGAGTTTCCCGTATATCTGCACCATGACCGGCTGCTCGCGCTTCCTCTTTGAGAGCATTGAGCTCATCTTCTGCCTGAGATCCTCATGGCCGACGTCCTCTATATCCGAGAGGAAAACATCCGCATTGCGCGTGACCTTGACGACGGCAGACTGGGTTATCGTCTCCTTTTTAAGCAGCTGTGGCAGAAAATGGCGAACCAGATGCTCTGTAAGGACTATCTTCTGACGTCCGTCTATCTCAAAGCTGAGGTAAGGCTGGACGCGGTGGAGCGGTATAACTGCGATATTCTGCTCATTACGGCCGAGGAAAGCAATAAGATAGGGCTCACCGTTCCAAAGGAAAGGCAGCGGCTGATCGACGCTGAGTATCTGGGGATAGAGCATATCCTTTATATCGCCGAAGAGCTTTTTGCTCATCAGCTCGTCGACCTTGTTTATCTTTCTGAAGTCAAGTACATCAACTCCGTTTTCCTTCAGCTGGCCGCGTATGCTCTTCCAGACGCTCTCCCTGAGAATCTGCTGTTCGGCAGTGACACGGAGTATCTCCTGTATCTGCTCACCGGGAAGCGATCCGGAGAGCGGATCCTTCTGATCAGGTGCAAGGGCGGCGCGATGGGAAAGAATCCCTATCCTCACCCTGTAGAACTCATCAAGGTTCGACTGGTAGATCGCCAGAAATTTCAGCCTCTCCAGCAGCGGCACATTACTGTCAGCAGCTTCGAGCAGGACGCGCTCATTGAAGGCGAGCCAGCTTATCTCGCGATTTATGAATATGCTGTCTGCCTTGTTATCTGCGGAATTCTTCTTAACTTTGTCTGCCATGTCTTAAAGTCCTTTTATCATCTGATCACTGCAGGCTTTTTCCAACGCTTCGATCACTATTTTCAGAGCTTTTATGCGGGCATACTTCTTATCGTTGGATTCTATGATATACCACGGCGCATTTTCGGTGCTGGTCTTCTGGAGCATTTCATCTATGGCTTCCTCATAGAGCGGCCATTTTTCCCTGTTTCGCCAGTCTTCCTCCGTCAGCTTCCACTGCTTTTCAGGAGTGTTCTGCCGGTCGGTGAAGCGCTGAAGCTGCGTATCCGGATCGATCTGGATCCAGAACTTGATCACCACCGCTCCCCAGTCGGTGAGCTGGCGCTCAAACTCGTTTATCTCGTTATAGGCACGCTTCCAGTCGTCCTCGGAGCAGAAGCCTTCGAGCCTTTCCACCATTACCCTGCCGTACCATGTACGGTCGAAGATGCAGATGTGTCCGGTTCTGGGAAGTCTGGTCCAGAATCTCCACAGATACTGGCGCGCAAGTTCATGCGGTTCGGGAGAAGCTATGGGCATAACGTCGAAGCCGCGCGGATCCAGAGGCCTTGCTATCCTCCGGATATTTCCGCCTTTTCCTGCTGCATCCCAGCCCTCATAGCAGAGTATAACGGGGATCTTTTTACGGTAGATGATATTATGGAGCTCTCCGAGCCTGCTCTGCAGCTTCTTTAGCTCGCTGCGGTATTCCTCCTCTTCCATGCTGGGAGAAAGATCCACATCCTTGAGCTTAGGCATTTTCAGCAGCGGGAACTCTTCTTTGAAGGGCTTTCCGCAGTAGCGCCCTTCCTCCAGGGCTTTGTCCAGAGCTCCGACCAGCAGTTTCAGGGCATCTCTGAGCGAGGACTTTTTCTTTTCTCCGTCCAGTCTGTGCCAGGAAACATACTTATCTGTCTTTTCCATGAACTCCTCATAGGTCTTGCGGAAAAGATCATATTCCCTGTGCTGCCAGATATCCTCATCGTTGACGCGCCATTCTGTCTCCCTGTTCGCCCTGAGCTCGGCGATGCGTTCCTGCTGCTCTTCACAGCTGATATCCAGAAACAGCTTGAGGATTATATATCCTCCGTCACGGAGCTGCCGTTCGAATTCATTAACGGAACGTATCCTGTCCTTATACTGCTGTTTTGTTATATCTCTGCGCAGATACTTCCTGACGGCGGCTTCCATCCAGCCCGAATCATAGAACATGAACTTACCGTTCTCAGGAATGGCGCTTGCATACGGATAAAGGAAAGGATAGCGCTCCTCCCTGTTCGGGAGTATTGCCGGAGAGACGACGTTATAGAGCCTCGGGTCGATCTCATATATAAGCTCGTTTATAAGGCTGCCCTTGCCGGCTGCCGCCCAGCCTTCAACAAGGACGATGACCGGAAGGCCCTTTTCCCTTATCAGCTGCTGCTGGACCAGCAGACGGTCCCGGTACCCGCGTATCTCTTCTTTGACTCCGGAGTCATCCGCTCCGGACTTCTTTTTGTCCTTCATGACGCATAACCTTTCAATTGTGCTGCATAAAATGCATTATTTCGGGATACAGATATATCGATTATAACTCTGTTTTCTGACCGTGACAATATGATACAGGGCAGTTATACGCTTCACAGGCAAATAAGTTTTGTAATTAAAATGTCGCCTGAAAATGAGAATTTCTGAAAAATCGGGCGTTTTTTTCCATAAATTGTGTAGAACTCTGATCCACGCCACATAATGTTGTGTTTTGCCATTGAATTTTCAGCGTCACGGCTCTATAATTTAAATGGAAGATTATAAATGTCTTCCTAAGTTACTATATCCGATAAGAAAGCTTATCACCGGCTTCAAGGAGGAAAAAATGGCAGAAAACAGCACCGGAACTTCAAAGAGAACGACGAAAACCGGAAGTCCGGCAAAAAGAAAGACCAAAGCGGCAGAGCCTGCCGCCGTTGAAACTGCGGAAACTCCTGTTGCAGAGACTGCTGCAGCTGAAGTCACGGAAACGCCTGTTGACGAACCCGTTGACGAAACTGCCGCCGAACCTGTCTCGGAAGCTCCCGCAGCCGAAATAAAAGAGGAGCCAGATATGCCTTCTCCCAGAAGGAGCGTTGCTTTCATAGGTTCCGAGTGCTACCCATTCGTTAAGACGGGCGGTCTCGGAGACGTTATGTATGCGCTCCCTAAAGCGCTCATAAAGCAAAACTGCGATGTGAAGGTGATCCTTCCGCGTTATAAATGCATCCCGTGGAAATATCAGGAGAAGATGGTATACCGCGGAGAGTTCTACATGGATCTCTGTTCCGACGGAAGATCTTTCTATGTCGGCATCATGGAGTATGTTTGGAACGGCGTTGTATATGACTTCATCGACAATGAGGATTTCTTCAGCAGCGGCAACCCCTATACAAATCTTGTAGACGATATCCCAAAGTACTGCTTCTTTGCCAAAGCCGCGCTGGCTGCACTCAACTACATGAACTGGGTGCCTGACATAATCCACTGCCACGACTGGCAGGCAGCCCTCGTTCCTGTTTACCTCAGATCGGTATTCAACGGCACAGCCGTTGCAAGCGCCAAGGTGATGCTCACCATCCACAACCTCCGCTTCCAGGGCATTTATAATATCGCCACAGTCAAATACTGGTCCGGCCTGCCCGATTACCTCTTCGACTATGCTGTGCTGAAGCAGGGTGCGGATGATGCAAACATGTTCAAGGGCGGCCTCACATATGCCGACATGATAACCACGGTGAGCAATACATATGCCGGTGAGATACAGTCCACATTCTTCGGCGAGAGCCTTGACGCCCACCTGCGCTACCACTCCGGGAAGCTCCGCGGCATAGTGAACGGCATAGACACAGAGCTTTGGGACAGCAGCACCGACCCGACCCTTGCATACCCCTACAGCGTGGCAGATGCTATTGAGAAAAAGAAAGAGAACAAGCTCCGGCTC
>CACYDX010000270.1 GCA_902773255.1 Oscillospiraceae bacterium | reverse complement strand
CCTGTATCTGCCTGCGTATCTTACGAGCTCGACCGCTATGCTGACGCTGTCTTCACATTCTTTTTCAGCCGGCTTAAGGATATATGTGCCTTCGGGTATGGGATCTCTGGACTGACTGACCATTGTTGTGTAGAAGTGATCATATTCTTTTCTTCCGTCAATGAGCTGATTTCTGACAGTGCCCAGACCTGCTGCTGCAAACAGAAAGACCAACATTCCTGCAATGAAATATATAACTCCGGAATCGATGGAAAACTTAGCATTCTGAAGATCTTTGAGAGTTGTATTCCGGAGTTTTTTCAATAATGCGATAATGCCTGCGGTACCAACAGGGATCATCATGACCATATAAGACATCGTATAGAACGGAGCAGCCTCCCAGATCAGATGGAAAATATAACCTCCGCTGAAAACAAGGAACAAGAGCAATGCAGGCGAGCCTTTTTCCTTACGTCCGGTCATGACTGCAAATGCTGCACTTCCAAGAAAGATCAGTATCTGATATACCTTGAGAATGGATGCTGCTACGCTGATAACAAAAGGGCTTGCCATAAGCCAGCCAAGAGGTGATGCATTGCCGTCAAGATAGACATTCCTTGAAGTGGATTCAAAACCGCAATGTGTCGGATCAGACCACTGTATCAGAACCTTTCTGGTGTAGAATCCGACAGCATGATCGGGGTCATCCGCAAACCTGCTTAAACTCTGCCTTATGCTCTCCATGGCAGTTGCCGACTGCGCTGACTGATCGTACCCTGATG
Source organism: Oscillospiraceae bacterium (assembly GCA_902773255.1). Lineage (GTDB taxonomy): Bacteria > Bacillota > Clostridia > Oscillospirales > Oscillospiraceae > Limivicinus. The sequence continues at coordinate 1,329 of CACYDX010000270.1, read as the reverse complement.
CCGCATAAGATGAAGCATTGTATCCGTTATAGATTCCCGCTTCCTCCTGCATTCCCATGGCGATCCAGGACCACTTTGAAGCGCCTTCGGATACTGCTCTTCCAATGATCGCACCTATAACGATATTAAGTGCAACATTGATGAGGACTGCACCTGCGATAACCGCAATGGGAATATATAACTCCTTGTATCTCTTTTGTCTTAAAAGATCTGCACAAAGATAAATCACTATCGCTAACGCAAAAATGATAAAGTTATTCTTGAGCAGACATGCGATTGCAGGAAATATGATCAATGCGGCAGTTTTCCCTGCCGAAAGCTTTTTTTCAGACATTTCGGCTGCAAGTCTCATTGCCCTTACCACAAAAAACAAGCCGGGAATATCGCCGTATATTATCAAGGATTTCGCCTGCAGAGGCAGGAAAAAGACACCTGCTGTCATGACGAGGATCTGCCCCTTCTTTGACAGACCAAACCTGCCGCCGATCTCAGTAAGATCCAAATAGATAAAAGGAACGAGAACAGCGTTGATGAGCATTATCAGAGTATTGTTGTAATGCCCTGCAACCAAACTCAAAAGGTAATGAACAACAGCCATTCCGATGTTGTTCGGATAGATTCCCAAATATCCAGGAGGAGTAAAAGGTTCCGTCTCACCCCAGGAAAGACTGTAAGCCGCCTGCTGGACTGAAAGCTGATCCACATTCTGGCCCACGCCATTGATGCTGACAGCGAACAAGACGCTTTCAATAAAGATAACTGCCATGAGAATGTGCATTGTACGATCATATGAATTCCCATTTGCGAGCCTAGAGAAGCGATCCTGAACTTTCTGTGATCTGAGCATGATCATGCCAAGCGCAAGGACCGCCATTACTGCAGCAAGCAGTATCAGAACAGGATTGAGGAACAATACCCTGACACTCCCGATGTCAGATATCAGTCTGTAAGTCGCGACAAAGCAAACAATGAGAAGATAAAAACATACCGCAAAAGCAGTGACCGTGATCACTGCTTTGTAGAGCGAATATAACTTTCCCGGTGCTGCTTTTCTCATACAATGCTATTATACTACATTATCCCGCCTGTCTGGGAAAGAGCTGCAGAGCGCCCTTACATCATCCCGTTCTTAACAAGTCTCACGACGCAAGTCTCGATAAACTTGCCGACTTCCCTTTCGTACATGGCGGTGGCCTTGTCGTAGGCTTCAAGATGGCCTGCGCTCTCGACCATGACCATACGTTTGGGGCAGCGCAGGGCATCAAAGATCTCGACCTGCATGCCGGGGGGCGCGATGTTGTCCTCGCCGCACTGGAATATAAGGACGGG
>CACYDX010000269.1 GCA_902773255.1 Oscillospiraceae bacterium | reverse complement strand
GGTAACCATAGATGCTAGATAACAAAAACACAGAGAAGTAACCCCCGACAGAGTAGGTGAAAGATGCTCGGCCGGGGGTTACTTCTATTTTACGGGGTTTTTGTATCGGCAATATGGTTACAGCGCCTTTTCGGAATATCCGGAAAGGTTTTTTCTTTTATACGGAATAGAGCCGGAGATATGCAGCCTCGTTTTTGCACACAAATAATAAAAAACGTGATATAATTAATAAAATATATGCATTGTTAAACGAGAGATATGCTTAACTGAGATGTAAACAGCGTGTCTTAAAACGGAGCGGAGGTTTTCTGAAAATGCGATATCCGGAATTTCTGCAAAAAAACGGGAGAATAGGTTTTATTGCCCCGTCGTTCGGCTGCACCACTGAGCCATATAGGACATGCTTCAAAGAAAGCCTGCGCCGGTTTCGCTCAAGAGGGTATAAAACTGTCCTCGGGCCCAACTGCTTCAGAGATGACGGCGTCGGAAAGAGCAGCTCTCCTGAAAACTGCGCCGCGGAGATAAATGATTTCTTTATGAACGACCGCTGCGATGTGATCATCTCCTGCGGCGGCGGAGAGACGATGTGCGAAGATCTCAGCTTTGTGGATTTCGAGGGGATCAAAACAGCGAAACCGAAGTGGTACATGGGTTTTTCGGATAATACGAACCTGACGTTCACGCTGCCGGTCCTCTGTGATACAGCTGCGATATACGGCCCCTGTGCGCCGGCCTTCTCCATGAGGCCCTGGCATCCTTCACTTTCAGATGCTTTGGGAATACTTAAGGGGAAAAGCTTCACTGTCTCCTCCTATGATGGCTGGGAGATCGATTCCTTCAAGGATGAGGAAAACCCGTTTCTGCCTTACAATATAACGGAAGCGCCGTGTATGAAAACATTCAATGCTCCCGGAGGCGCCGCTTTCTCCGGGCGTCTTCTCGGCGGTTGTCTTGACAGCCTTTCGATACTGGCGGGAACAGCTTTCGATAAAGTGCGCGAATTCGAAGAAAGATATGCCGAAGACGGTATCATTTGGTTCCTTGAATCATGCGATCTTAATCCCATGAGCATAAGAAGATCGCTTTGGCAGCTTGCCAATGCCGGTTGGTTTGATACCGCAAAAGGCTTTATTATCGGCAGGCCTTACCATTTCTACGAGGAGATGCTGGGAATGGACAGGGTGAATGCAGTGACGGGGATACTTGAAAAATACAATGTGCCCATCGTGATGGATACAGACCTCGGTCATCTTCCGCCGGCAATGCCGCTTATCTCCGGGGCCTGCGCGGATGTATATGAAGAGCACGGGAAGCTTGTAGTTGCCATGAAGCTTGTTTAGGAGGGATGCAGATGAAAAAAACAGCGCGTTTCATTTCTCTCGTCATATGTCTGGTTATACTGCTGCCGCTCGCCCCTGAGGCCTGGGCGGACAGCGATCTGCTCTATCCCGTCACGGTCACAGTTTCCATAGGCGACGGAAAGGAATACACCGTCAGGGGATATGACGTTACACATGAGAACAATCTCTATCTCTCCATGAACGATCTTGCGGCGGTACTTAAAGGAACGGAGAAGAAATACACGATACAGTTCCAGAACAGCGCACCGCACGGAGCGCATTTCGTAATAAACACCGGCAAACCGTCAGGCTCCCAGCTGTTCACAGGGAAGGACAGCAGATCAACTGTCTGGGCGGAACTCATCCGCAACAGGATATTCTTTAACGGAGCTGATGTACGCTATTATACATATGCAAACGGCGGAACCCTTTATATGAACCTGATAGATATCCGGCTTATGCTGGATCTGTGCGTTGAGGCTTTTCCCGACAACGCGCTGAGGATATATCCCGATCAGCCTTTCTCGATAGATATACTGCAGCTGAAGGAAGAGGGGTATTTCGATGCTTTCAGCAGTGTTCTCGTGGGAGATGCGGACAGGAAAACGGTGCTGTTTGCCCAGAATTCCACTTTCCCCGTGCCTGTAGCGAGCACGAGCAAGCTCATGACCTATCTTATCCTGTCAGAGGCGATAGAAAGCGGGAAGGTCAGCAGAGAAGATAAAGTCAAAATAAGCAAAAATGCAGCCGAGCTTTCCAGGACCGCGGATGCAATGGTGGTTCTGGGGGAAAAAACATATGTACCACTCGATGAACTTACGCGTATGATGCTTCTCGCTTCAAGCAACGAGTGCGCGCTTGCAATAGCGGAACATGTCTCCGGCTCGGAGGAGGAATTCGTTGCCTGCATGAATGAGCGGGCGGCGGAGCTGGGGATGAGGACTGCGAGGTTTTATAACCCGCATGGCCTGCCTGTGTTCACGGAGACCGGTTATCCCTCAAAACTGCAGAACAGGATGAGCGCTTCTGACATGTTCCGCCTCTGCTCCTATATCCTCGAACACTACCCTGAAATAACCGATATAACGTCTCTCCAGTTCTCATATATGCCAACACTGAATTATACGACTGCGAATTCAAATCCACTCGTTTTCAATATGCCGGGGACCAGCGGCCTGAAAACAGGCTCCACAATTAAGGCCGGGTTTTGCCTTGTAGCCTCCTGCCCGGTGACCGTGGACGGCGAGGATCATACAATGGTGGCCGTGGTATTCGGCGCAGAGACTGCCGGTGAGCGCGGGCAGGCGGCGGAGATACTTCTCCGTTTTGCGAAAAGCTGGGTGAGCTGATCAGGAAAAACAAAAAAGTCACTGTGTTTTCACAGAAAAACACAGTGACTTTTTAACTGCTTTATGATATTCTTATAATAGTTTATTGCGCACATATATCAGACCATTATATTAAAAATACATATTATCAGAGGGGAAAAAGGAGATTTGACTATGGCAAGAGAGATTCTGTTCGATCTCGGCAAAATGATCACGGACCGGCTCCCGCAGAAATTCGGAATCAAGAAGATAACAGAGACTGATCCCGAATACATCATTCTGGACCGTGCCTGTTCGAATGACGAGATCGCCGAAGTGATGCTGAAGATGGGCCTGCGCAAGCCGAAGACCACGGCTGAGATCGCAAAGCTCACCGGCAAATCAGAGGAGCGCATCGAGGAACTCCTTATGGACGGTGCAATGCACGGCATAGTGGAGTATAACTGGGAGAATCCCGATCATGAGAAGCAGTGGTATGTGCAGCTGTTCGTTCCCGGCATAGCCGAGATGACGAACATGGTGCTCGAACAGGTGGAGAAGTATCCTGAACTTGCAAGCAGTTTCGACCAGATGACGTTCCTGCCGCTCGCAGGCAAGACCCATCTCATCCCTCCCGGTGGAGACGGTATAGGAATGCATGTTCTCCCCGTGGAAAAGGCGATCGAAGCGCAGAACAAGTCGGTTTCTGTAGAGCATATCTCCCACTGGCTCGATAAGTACGAAGGAAAGCTTTCCGTCGGCTACTGCTCCTGCAGAAACGCCAGACGTCTTTTCGGCGAGGGCTCCGGCGAGATCCAGGATGACTGCTGCATCGGCCTCGGCGATTTTGCGACCTACCTGATCGAAACCGGCAAAGGACGCCCCATCACCAGGGAAGAGGCGCTGCAGATCTGCAAGCGTGCCGAGGAGAACGGCTATGTCCACCAGGTGACG
>CACYDX010000268.1 GCA_902773255.1 Oscillospiraceae bacterium | reverse complement strand
CGGCCTTTTCCTCAAGTATTTTAAGATGATCCTCAAACATTTTCTATCTTTACCCTGACCTTTCCCGATCTGAAAACGATATCGTATTCTCCGTCCTTCAGCTCTTCAGGAGTCCGTATGACGCGACCCTCGCTTTCGATGACCGTGTAGCCTCTTTCCATGATCCTGTGAGGATCATTCTGTTCAAGTATGAGTTTCAGTTTTTCTATTTCATTGGATCTGCTTAAAATAAGCATCTCCAGATCTGACTTAAGCTGGTTCAGTGCCTTTTCTGTCCTCAGTTCTCCCAGGCTGAGCTTGTTCTTAAGATGGATGAGCATCTCATCTGAAAACTTATTCAGCCTTTCCACCAGTTCACCTATGTCCGGCACTGCGATTTCCGCAGCAGCAGTAGGAGTCTCTGCCCTGAGGTCCGCCACGAAATCCGATATTGAGAAATCTATTTCATGGCCAACTGCAGATATCACCGGGATCCTTGAATCGTATATCGCTCTTGCCAGAACTTCCTCGTTGAATGCCCAGAGGTCTTCCTGGGAACCGCCGCCTCTTCCGACGATCAATGTATCCATGTCATCGTAGTTATCATTTACGAACTTCAGTGTATCTGCTATGTTCTGAGCCGCTCCTTCTCCCTGTACCTGTACAGGGAAAATAAGTATGTCCACAAGTTCGTTTTTTGATCTTATGATCTTGACGATATCCTTGACCGCCGCTCCCGTGGAGGATGTCAGGATACCGATCTTATGAGGGAAGGCAGGTATTGGCCTCTTATGTGCAAGATCGAAAAGCCCTTCCTTTTCGAGCTTTTCCTTCATCAGCTGGAAAGCCATTGAGAGGTTTCCCTCTCCTGCAACCTGTATGCTCCTGACGAAGAGGCTGTAATAGCCTCCCCTGCGGTACACGTTGACCTTGCCGGATGCTGTGATTTCCAGCCCGTCTCCCAGCTCATAGCTGAGATTCTTCACGTATGAAGACGGAAGAAAACAGTTGACCTTGGAATTCTCGTCGTTAAGGCTGAAATATACGTGGCCTGAGCTGTGGTATTTCAGATTGGATATCTCTCCCGTAACTGCTACGTTCATCAGAAGAGTATCGCTGTCGAATACCCTGGCTATATAATCATTCAGTTGTGTGACTGTAATCGGCCTTAAAGCCATGTATCACCTCGTTAAGTAGGATCTCATGCCGATGAGCGCTACGCCAACGGCATTGTCTCCGGAAAGATCAGGCTCGCCGAAGACGTATCTCACGTCATCCGGAAGCACATCAGAAAGATATCTCCTGATATATTCTGAAGAAGAAACTCCCCCTGCGAAGATCACAGGTCTGTTTCCGTATTTTTCTATAAGCTGCATGGTCATATCCAGTATGGATCTGCCAAGTTTGTCAAATAGCTCTTTTATGAGAGCGTCATAAGACTCTCCTGCATCCATCAGGCTTTCTGCCTTTCTGATGGACTGAGTCTCTATACCGCTCAGGTTCATATAGCAGTCTTTTACTTTGATTGGCTTGAGATCGGATGAAGCCTTGGATGTTCTTAATGCTGCAGCATCCATGATCTCCCCTGAAGGAAAAGCAAGACCCAGTTTGACGCCGACCCTGTCCAGCACCTGCCCCAGAGCTATATCCAGAGTTCCGCCTACTATCTCATTTCTGAATACAGCTTCTGTAGTTCCTCCTGAGAAATGGAAGAATATTACGTCCTCCTCTTCTCTCAAATCAGAATAGTACCTGACCGCTTCTATATGTCCTTCCTGATGAGAAGTCAGATACAGAGGCACACCAAGAGCTGATGCGGCTTCCCTTGCGCAGGCTGATCCTGCAGTAAAGCAAGGCATATAGCTTCCTTCCCTGGGTCTGGGTCTTTCAGATACTGCTACAGCCCTGATCCTGTCCCTGTATGCCATGGCTTTCTCTATAACTTCAGGAAGCCTCTGTACGTGGTTAAAAAAGGCCACGGACTGTCTCAGGCCCCTCTCTCCCTGAGGAACATCCAGAAGTTCCCGGTGATTGAAGAGGATCTCTCCCTTTTCATCCACCAAAGCCACGGACGTTCTGTAATTGCTTGTATCTATCCCAAGAAACAGATCAGACATTTATCTTACCTAAGATGGCAT
>CACYDX010000267.1 GCA_902773255.1 Oscillospiraceae bacterium | reverse complement strand
TTAAAGGCCTGTTTTTTTTATTGCCTCATTTTTCCGCTTATGATATTATTTGAAAGGTGATTTTTATGAGGATTCTCGGCATTGACCCCGGTATTGCCACCATCGGATTCGGACTGCTCGAAAGCAGCGAAAGCAGGATAAAGCTTCTGAAATACGGTGTTATAACCACTCCTGCCAATACTAGGCTTTCTTCCAGGCTTCTGCAAATAAGTACAGATCTTGATGAGCTCCTGTCTTCCTGTGAGCCTGATGCGATAGCCGTTGAAGAACTGTTTTTCAATACAAATATAACAACAGGTATTGCGGTAGCGCACGGCAGGGGAGTTATACTGCTTTCCTGTGTTCGGTACGGAGCGGAGATATTCGAGTATACGCCGCTGCAGGTGAAGCAGTCTGTAACGGGATACGGAAGAGCGGAAAAGTCACAGGTCATGGAAATGGTAAAGCGGATCTGCAATCTGAAATCTGTTCCCAAACCGGATGATGCGGCTGACGCTATTGCTCTTGCCATCTGCCATGCCAGAAGCTCGACATCACTCTTGAATAGTGGAGGTAATACTCTGTGTTCTACAATCTAGAAGGCATCATCAGCGAGATCGATCTGAATCAGGCTGTGATCGAATGCAACGGGATAGGCTTCCTTGTCTATGTTTCAACAAATACCATCTCCTGTCTGAAGCAGGGGACCAGGCAGAAACTCTATATCACCGAATCGATTGGTGAAAACAATTTCGATCTCTACGGTTTCTACAGCAAAGCTGAAAAAAGATTCTTCGATATGCTGATCTCTGTATCAGGCGTCGGCCCAAAAGCCGCCATATCCGTTCTCTCCAGCAGCACCCCGGAGAGCCTGACAGCAGCGATAATCAATAACGATGAGAAGTATCTCTGTATGGCGCAGGGGATAGGTAAAAAGACTGCCCAGAGGATTATCCTTGAGCTGAAAGATAAGATAGCCAAGCTCGATCTTCCTTCGGTAGTTGGCGAGATAAGCATGCCGGCAGGCAGTACAGACAGGAAGACGGTAAATGACGCAGCCTCGGCACTTGCAGTTCTCGGATTCAGCAACAGCGAGATCCGTCAGGTACTGAATTCGATAGACACTGCCGGTCTCAGCACGGAACAGATCATTAAACAGGCTTTGAGAGCATTAAATAACTGAATTGAGAGAAAGAGCGAATGAGTATAAATTATTCGGAAGAACAGTTTGATGAGCTCCTCACGACTTCATCAATGCTGAGTGAAGACCTGAACGAATCATCACTCCGTCCCAGAACACTTGATGAATACATCGGACAGAAAAAAGCCAAGGATAATCTGTCTGTTTTCATCAGCGCGGCCAAGATGAGGAACGAGCCTCTTGACCACGTTCTTCTTCACGGGCCTCCGGGACTCGGCAAGACCACGCTTGCCGCCATCATTGCAAATGAGATGAATGTGAATATCAGAATCACTTCTGGCCCTGCCATTGAAAAACCGGGTGATCTTGTGGCGATGCTCACGAATCTCAATGAGGGTGACATCCTTTTCGTAGACGAGATCCACAGGCTCAACAGAGCCTATGAAGAGATCCTTTATCCTGCTATGGAGGATTTTGCCATAGATATCATCCTCGGAAAAGGTCCGGCCGCAAATTCCATACATCTCGATCTGCCGCATTTTACGCTTATAGGTGCCACCACCCGTTCAGGTCAGCTCACAGCACCGCTGAGAGATCGTTTCGGCGTTACTCTGAGGCTCGAGCTTTACAGCATCGAAGAACTCAGCATGATAGTAAACCGCTCTGCCTCCATACTCAATATCGAGATAGACAGCAACGGTGCATATGAAATAGCTTCAAGATCCAGAGGAACTCCCCGAATTGCAAACAGGCTGCTCAAGCGTGTTAGAGACTTTGCACAGGTGGAAGCGGACGGTATAATAACCAGGGAAGTTGCAGACAGGGCACTTTCAAGGCTTGATGTTGACAAGGCCGGTCTTGATGCGATAGACCGCAGGATGCTCCGCAGTATAATAGAGTATTACAACGGCGGTCCGGTCGGTCTGGATACTCTTGCTGCGACGATAAATGAGGAGTCCGTCACGCTTGAGGATGTCTATGAGCCGTTTCTGCTTCAGAACGGTTATCTCACCAGGACTCCCAGAGGCAGATGCGTTACGAGAAAAGCCTATGAACACCTCGGTATCGAGTATCTTGGTCAGCAGGAATTGAGTCTTTAAAGTATTTAAAAAAATATTGACAATAAATTTATACAAGTCGTATAATAAGTCACTGTATAGTGGTGTTTTATATGGATTATGATTCATTTTCCGATGAATATCTTCAGCAATTGTCTTCTAAGGGAGACAGGGAAGCAGAAGAGGCTCTGTCTGTCAGATATATCCCTTTGATCAGGAAGATCTCCAGAGCTTATTTCATCTTCGGCGGTGATATTGAAGATATAATCCAGGAAGGCACATTCGGATTGATCTCCGCTATCAGACAGTATTCTTCAAACGGCAATTATTCTTTCAGATCTTTTGCTGCAGTTTGCATTAAAAACCGTATAATCTCAGCGATCAAATCTGCCGCGTCAAACAAGCATAATCCGCTTAATGACGGAATCCCTCTAGATGAGATAGATGTTGACAGCTTTTCTGAGTATTTCCGGCGGTCTGTAGAAGAAATCGTTATTGAAAAGGAGAATCGGGATCGTTTAGCCGATACTGTTTCCGATACCTTGACCATATATGAGCAGAATGTCTTAAAACTGTATCTGGAAGGCTTATCCTACGCTGAGATATCTCATGGCCTCAATAAAGATGTCAAGTCGATCGATAATGCTGTCCAGCGTATAAGACATAAGCTGCGGAGTAAATATTCAGGCGTTATCAGCTGAAAGCTGTTCGCAATATATTCAGCCAAATAGGCACTA